>NZ_CP049905.1:3035000-3155000 GCF_011305535.1 Diaphorobacter sp. HDW4B | reverse complement strand
CTACGACGGCACAGTGTTCCTCGTGAGCCATGATCGCCAGTTCCTCGACAACGTGGTGACCAGCACCATCGCTTATGAAGATTCAGGAGTGTGGACCGAATACGAAGGCAGCGTGGAAGATTGGCTGACCCAGTCACGTCGCCGTCGCGATCTGGCTGCCGCTGCGGCTGCGCCCAAGAAGGGCGCCAAAAAGCAGGAGGCATCCGCCGCCGAGCCTGACGCCAGCAAGGCCAGCAGCGCCCTCGCCCCCAAGCGCAAACTCAGCTACAAGGAACAGCGCGAGCTGGACCAGTTGCCTGCGCAGATCGAGGCGCTGGAAACCGAGCAGAAGTCGATTCAGGACGAGCTCGCCGATGGCACGCTGTACTCCCGCGATGGCGCTCGCGCTGCAGTGCTGCATGCGCGAGATGGTGAAATCGAAGCGCAGTTGATGCAGGCGCTGGAGCGCTGGTCCGAGCTGTCGGCCTGACGGTCAATCAGCCCATTGGTCGATCCGTCGATCGATCAATAAGGCGGCTCATCAAGCAGCATGCTTGGCGCGATGCTCTTTCGCAGTCGTGCCAGCACGGCGGGGCCGATCTGCGAGAGCGGCAGGACCGAGTCCACCGCTCCATGCGCAATCGCCTCGCGCGGCATGCCGAACACCACGCAGGTCGCCTGATCCTGCGCGTAGTTGTAGCTGCCCGCCGCCTTCATCTCGCGCATTGCGGATGCGCCATCGCTGCCCATGCCGGTCAGCATGATGCCGATGGCATTCGGCCCGGCCGATGACGCGACCGAACGGAACAGCACATCCACCGACGGCTTGTGGCGATTGACGGTATCGCCATCGAAGATCGACGCCATGTAGCGCCCCACGCGCCGCACGACCGCAAAATGCTTGCCGCCTGGCGCGATGTAGGCGTGACCGGGCAACAGCGGTTCGCCGTGCATGGCTTCAGTCACGGACACCGTGCTCAATTCGTTGAGCCGCGCTGCAAAGCTGGCGGTGAACCCGGCGGGCATGTGCTGCACGATGACGATGGGAGGTGCGTCTGCGGGCATGTACGCCAGCACCTCGCGCACCGCCTCCGTTCCGCCGGTCGATGCGCCAATGCAGATCAGCTTGTCGCTGAGCAGCGGAGATGGCAGTCGCAAGGGCTGTGTGGTCTGCAGCGGACGTTCGCTGGATGCGCCGTTGAGCGCCCGCAGGCGCTTGACCGATTCAAGCGTCAGCGAAGGCAGCCGTTTGACCTGCGCGTGCGCTGCAATGCGGATCTTCTCCACGATCTGCTGCGCCAGTTCGAGCAAGCCGTTTTCGATGCCCAGGCGCGGCTTGGCCACGAAATCGACCGCGCCCAACTCCAGCGCTTTCAAGGTGACGTCCGCACCATGTTCGGTGAGCGTGGAAATCATCAGCACCGGCATGGGACGAAGGCGCATGAGGCGACCGAGAAAGTCGATGCCGTCCATGTGCGGCATTTCCACGTCCAGCGTGATGACGTCCGGATTCAGATCGCGGATCATCTCGCGCGCGGCCAGCGCATCGTTGGCTGTGCCGATGCACTCCATGTCGTGCTGGTGGTTGATGATTTCCTTGAGCAGATTTCGAACCAGCGCCGAATCATCCACCACCAGAACACGCGTTTTGACTGACATGCGATCAGCCCTTTCGCTGTCCGAAAAGATCCACCGAACCACCACGCGTCGCACGCGCCACGGATGCCGCATTGGCGCGCGCTTCCTGCGCCACCAATGCTTCCTGGTGCGTGTGCGCAAGACGCTTGACCATGGCCTTGCCGGAGGGCGCGAAGAACACCACCTTGCGCGGATGAATGTCCAGCACGTCTTCCGACACCACGGGGATGCGCTCGGTGCGCAGATACTCGCGCACAAATTCCGTGTTGCGCTCGCCCACGTTCATGTTGGTGAAGCCGTGAATCACCTGCGCGCCACCAAAAATCTTGGCTTGCATGAACTCGCGGCGCGCGCCCAGCTTCATCATTTCGTTGATCAGCAATTCCATCGCATACGATCCGTAGCGTCCCGAGAGATCGGTGGAGTCCCCCACCGGCAGCATGAAGTGATTCATGCCGCCCACCCCCGCGCGCCCATCCCACAGACAGGCGGAAATGCAGGAGCCGAGCACGGTGATCAGCATCACATTCTCGTTGGTCACGAAATACTCCCCGGGGAGCACTTTGACCGCGTTGTGCTGAAAGTGGTTGTCGAAAAAGTAGAACGACGCCTGGCCCGTCCGCACGGGTCTGGCCTTGAGCTGCTCCAGCGTCACGTCGAGCGGTCCGCGCGCACGCGAGGTCGGTTGCGCATCGTCCGCGCTGCTCGCGAGCGTGCCTGCGGATGACGCGTTGGAGGGAGCCTGCCTTGGAGTCATATGCGCTCGTACACGGTCTTGCCACGCAGGACGAACAAGTCCCTGACGTCGCTGAAATGCTCGGCATGTCCGACGAAAAGCAGACCACCGGGCTGGATCACCTGATGCAGTCGCTCCAGCACCCGCCGCTGGGTTTTCGCGTCGAAATAGATCATCACGTTGCGGCAGAACACCGCGTCGAGCGGGCTCTGGAACGGCCAGTTCTCATCCATCAGATTGATCTGCTTGAACTCCACGGCCTGCTGCAACGGCGGTCGCACACGCACCAGCCCCGAATTCACACCCGTGCCGCGCAAAAAGAAATGGTGCAGCCGCTCCTGGCTCAAGCCCTTGAGTTGATCGTCCCGGTACACGCCTTGCTCCGCACGGGCCAGCACGCGCGAGTCGATGTCGCTGGCTGTCACTTTCAACTGCGAGGCCAGCGAACCCAAAGTCTCCATGGCCGTCATCACGATGGAATATGGTTCCTCGCCCGTCGATGCGGCGCAGCTCCAGATATGCCATGGGCCTTTCGGATGCTGCGCAAACCACGTGGCGAGCACGTCGAAGTGATGCGGTTCGCGAAAGAAGGCTGTGAGGTTCGTGGTCAGCACGTTCACGAATTCCTGCCACTGCGCATCGTCGTCCTGATGCTCCAGCCAGTTCAGATAGTCGTTGAAACTCTTGTGCCCGGTCTCGCGCAGACGCCGCGCCACCCGGCTGTAGGCCATGGCCTGTTTGCCGTTGTGCAGATGGATGCCGGCACGCGCGTGAATCAATGCGCGGATGCGCTCGAAATCATCCTGCGTCCAGACGAATTCGCGCGTGCCATCCTCGGCATCCGGCAAGTCGGCATCCACCGCATGCACGCTGCGCCGACGCCGCGTGGTGCGCGGGCCGTCGGGCGACAGGGGATCGGTGACGGTGTTCATGGCGTCTGTTTCGGCCTCGCGCTCAAGCATCTGCGGGGACCAGCCCCATGTCGACGTTGGACATCAGCTTCTCGATGGCCAGCAGGATCAGCATGCGCCCGGCCACGCTTCCCAGGCCCTCGATGCAATCGTGGTCGATGGTGCATTCGAACTCGGGCACGCTGCTGATGTCTTCGGGCTGAAGGTGCAGCACATCGCTGACCGAATCGACCACGATGCCAACCACCCGGTCCAGCAGATTCAGGATGACGACCACGGTGAACTCGCCATACTGCGGCGCGCAGTCCTGATGCAGCCGCATGCGCAGATCGACGATGGGCACGATGGTGCCTCGCAGGTTCACCACGCCCTTGATGAACGCGGGTGTGCGGGCAATGCGCGTGGGCGATTCGTAGCGGCGGATCTCACGCACCTTGAGGATGTCGATGCCGTATTCTTCCTGCGCGATGCGAAAGGTCAGGTACTCCTTGCCCTGCACCGCCTTGCCGGACTCCTGCAAGAATCGCTCGTTCATGCCAGCTCTCCCAGTTCCTGCACTAGCGAACGCGTTCCGCGCGCGCGCCGCACGATGGCCACGGCATCCAGAATCAGCGCCACCGAACCGTCTCCCAGAATCGTCGCGCCGGACACGTTGGGAATCTTGCGGTAGTTGGTCTCGAGGTTTTTCACCACCACCTGGTGCTGGCCCAGCAGTTCGTCGACCCGCAGGGCAGCGCGGCTGTCTTCCACTTCGACCACCACCATGATGTCGGCATGGCGCGCCACGCTGTGCGGATTGCGCGGCACCTCGAACAGCTTGTCCAGTTCGACCACCGGCATGTATTCGTCTCGCACCTGCACCAGCGTCGAGCCCTGAGTCACCGTCTTCACGCTGGTGGGCGTCACCTGAAAGGACTCGACCACCGATGACAGCGGCAAGATGTAGACCTCGTCGCCCACCGCCACCGACATGCCATCCATGATGGCGAGCGTGAGCGGCAGGCGCACCGAAATGCGCGTGCCATAACCTTCTGCGGAATCGAGCTCCACGCTGCCGCCCAACGCCATGATGCTGCGCTTGACCACATCCATGCCCACGCCGCGCCCCGAAATGTCGGTGACCACATCGGCGGTGGAAAAGCCGGGCTCGAACACCAGCGCCCAGACATCCTGATCGCTCATCTCGTCGGACACGGGCAGCCCCCGCTCGCGCGCCTTGCGCAGGATTTTTTCGCGAGAGAAGCCGCGCCCGTCATCGTGGACTTCGATCATCACCGAGCCACCCTGATGCGATGCCGACAGCGTGATCGTTCCATGCTCGGGCTTGCCCGCCGCCACGCGCTCGGCCGGCGTTTCGATGCCGTGATCGCAGCTGTTGCGCACCAGATGCGTGAGTGGATCGGTGATCTTCTCGACCATGCTCTTGTCGAGCTCGGTCGCCTCGCCCTGCGTGACCAGTTCGACGTTCTTGCCGCACTTGAGCGCCAGGTCGCGCAGCATGCGCGGAAAGCGGTTGAACACGACCGACATGGGAATCATGCGGATCGACATCACCGATTCCTGCAGTTCCCGCGTGTTGCGCTCCAGATCGGCCAGCCCCGACAGCAGATGCTGATGCAGGCGCGGATCGAGATCGCGGCTGTTCTGCGCCAGCATGGCCTGCGTGATCACCAGTTCGCCCACCAGATTGATGAGCTGATCCACCTTGCTCACACCCACGCGGATGGTGGCAGCCTCGACATGCGCAGCCGTGCTGGACTTGTGCTCGAAGCCCGCAGGCAGCGCCACCGGGGCCTGTGCTGCGGCCATGTCGGCCTCTGCCTGCAGATCGGCAGGCAGGCCCGGCGCACCGCTGAAGAGCCCGAAGAATTCGTCTTCGAGGGGATCGGTTGCGTTGCTGCTTTCGGCAGTCTCCGCCACCGCCATCACAGCCATCACCGCTGCAGCAGGTGGCTCGATGATCGCCTCGACGTCGATGCCCAATTGCTCCGTCGACACATGAAACGCCAGCAGATCGCGCAGTTCGTCGTCGGTCAGCGCGGTCTCGACCACGATGGCGCGCACGTTGGCCTGGAGCACCGGCAGTTCATCGAGCTGCTGCACGTTGGGCATGCTGCAGAGCAGGTCGGCCACTTCGTCGGCGGTTTCGGCATTCGACATGGGACCGATGCGCAGCGACAGTCGGCGCAGCGGGCGGGCCAGCGCTTGCGCAGCGCTGGTCTCATCGGACTGCGCCACGCCCAAAGCACCACTGACATCAACGTGGCCTGAACCATTTCCCGCAGGGCCCCGATGTCCACCCGTCATCAGATCGCTGATGCGGCGCACGAGATCGCCCGTGGCCGGTGGCTCGGCGGATTCCTCATCCTGATGGCGTGCGAGCAAGGAGCGCGACAGGTCTGCCGCATCGAGCAGCACATCGACCAGTTCCGGCGACAGCAGCAATTCGCGCCGACGCACGCGGTCGAGCAGCGACTCCATCTGGTGCGTGAGTTCGGCGATGTCGGCAAAGCCGAAGGTGGCCGCGCCGCCCTTGATCGAATGCGCGCAGCGGAAGATGGCGTTGAGCTGCTCGTCGTTGGCATTCGCCAGATCGACATGCAGCAGCATGTGCTCCATTTGATCGAGGTTCTCGGCCGCCTCATCAAAGAAGATCTGGTAGAACTGACTGAGGTCGAAATGCGCTCCTGCGCCTGTTGCGCCCGGGCCCTCTGGGTGAGTGTCGGCCATGCGGTTCTCCAAGTGTGCGTGCCAGCCAGCAGCGGCTGCGGTTTTAGCGCAGGACCTTTTGAATCACTTCGATCAGGCGGTTGGGATCGAACGGTTTGACCAGCCATCCGGTCGCCCCGGCCGCACGGCCCGCCTGCTTCATCTGCTCGCTCGACTCGGTGGTCAGGATCAGGATGGGCGTGGTCTTGAACTTGGGGTGTTCGCGCAGCTTGCGCGTGAGACCGACGCCGTCAAGGCGTGGCATGTTCTGGTCGGCCAGCACCAGATCGATGTCGTGCACGTCTGCCTTCTCGAGCGCGTCCTGCCCGTCCACCGCTTCCACCACATGGTAGCCCGCGCCGGTCAGCGTGAACGACACCATTTTGCGCATGGAGGGCGAGTCATCAACAGCAAGAATGGATGGCATGTGAATGAAACCTTTATCTAACTTTATCTGTTCAATATTCAGTGCTTGGAACTGCGGGGGTGCGGCGTTCAGAACAGCTCGATGGAGCCCGCTGCCATTTCGCTCTGGGTCACCGGATTGGGGCGACCCGGCGCGGCATCGGGCGGCGCTGCGGCCTCTTCCGCTTCCGAAGAGCCCATGGCCTCGGCACCCAGCTGAAAAGCGCAGGAGCGCACCACCTTGGTGGTGTGGGTGATCAGCTGCGTGGCCATGTCGTGAAACTGCAGCTCGGTGACGGCACTGCGCAGCGCGGCACGGGCCTGTTCGAGTTGCTGCGATTGCGCCGACTGCGCCACCACATCGTCGGTCAGCAGGCCGTTGGCCTCGCCAAAGCGTTGCAGCAGATTGTCCGTCGCGTCGCCCAGCAGCCCTTCCAGTCGGTGGAGATCGTGCATCACCATCAGCAGCGAATCCTGCAGCTCGGCAACCGTCATCACCGACACGCGGACTGCAGGGTCACCAGAGCTTGTCAGCGTAGATTGCATTGTTTCTCCATGTGCTGAGGCCACCACCTTGTGTCAGTTCTTGCCACGTCCATTGCTGGACAGTACCGCCCGCATTTCAGAATGTAAATGGGATGATAACGGCTTCTCACTATCGCAAATTGTCGCTCGCAAGTAACTGTAAATACAAACAGGACTTCTCTCTCGGGTTCATTCCGTCGTGCGCCCCTGTACAACCCCTCTCACCCACAAAGACGCGGTCCATGAACATCCGACGTTCTGAAGATAAACCAAATGAATCCGTTTGTTATTTTTAATGCTTGTCGTTAACAATCTTTCGGATCGGGATTTACCCAATACCGTAGGGGTTCACCCTCGCGCCTGGCTCTCGGCCACCACGCGCTTCCAGACTCTCCAGAACTGCGGCTCCAGCGTGTTCGCAAAGTTGATGCGCATGAGCGTGCAGGGTCTGCGCGTCGCGTGGAACAGCGCACCCGGCGCAATCAGATAGCCCTCGTCGAGCATGCGCTGCGCGAGCATGTCGGTGTCCACGCCGGTTTCCACCCAGCCGAACATGCCGCTGGGCTCGGCCACGAATTGGCAGCCCGCCTCCAGCGCCAGTTGCACGCTGCGCGAGCGCGCCGTGGCAATGCGCAGACGCATGCGCTCCGCGTGGCGACGCAGTTGGCCCTGCTCGATGCACAGCGCCAGCGCCTTCTCCAGAATGCTGGGCGTGGTCAGCGTGGACAGCAGCTTGGTGTCGAGCAGCCGCTCCACCAGCTCGGGCGGCGCGGCTGCGTAACCAATGCGCCAGTTGGGCGCGAGGATCTTGGCGAAGCCGTTCACGTAGATCGTGCGCTGCAGCCCATCCAGACTCGACAGCCGCGTGGCGTGTTCGGGCGCGATGTGGCCGTAGGTGTCGTCCTCCACGATGTAGAAGTTGAAGCGTTCGGCCAGTTGCAATATCTGGTGCGCGCTGCCCGGCGACAGGCTGTAGCCCGTGGGGTTGTGCAGCACGCTCACGCTCACGTAGAGCTTGGGCGCGTAGGTCTCGCAGTAATGCGCCATCACGTCCAGATCGGGCCCGTCCGGGCCGCGCGGCACGGGCAGCACACGCATGCCGAGCGCATCGAGCCGCGCATATTCAAGCGACCAACCGGGCTCCTCCACCATCACCGGATCACCCGCCTTGAGCACCGTGCGGCTGACGATGTCGAGCGCATGTGTCGCGCCCACCGTCGTCATGATCTGGTTGGGCGAGGCGGTGATGTTGATGTCTGCCAGCCGCTGCGCCAATACCGACCGCAGACCCGAATCGCCCAGGGGCTCGCCGTAGCTGAGCGAGCCCGCACGCAGCGTCTCGATGGTGGTGATCTTGCGCACTGCCGCAGGCATGAAGCGCGCCTCTTCCAGCCACGCCACTGGCAGCACGCCCGAGCCCGGCTGTGGCTTGTTCGATGCCTGATAGAACATGCCGCGCATCAGAGACGTGGCGTTGATCAGCGAGCCCGACGAACGCGTGGGCCGCATGCCCAGCGGCGGCACGGGATTGACCACCGCGCTCAGTTCCTCATCGGCCGAAGGTTGATCCCCGCGCGACTGGGCCGGAGATTTCTGCAGCACATCACGCACGAAAAAGCCGCGCTGGCGGCGCGCGTCGATCAGCCCCTGCGCGAGCAGCTTGTCGTAGGCGGCGACGACCGTATACGCACTCACCCCCTGCTGATGTGCGCAGGCCCGCACCGACGGCAGCTTGGCCCCGGCGGGCAAAAGCCGCGTGCGGATGCGCTCGGCAAAGCGCTCGGCCAACTGGTCGGTAAGGGTCTGATCGGGTGTGCGAGTGAGGGCCATGGCGGTGTAATGCGGGAAGCGCCAACAGTGAGGCGCGGAATGCACCAAAAAAGCGCTCTGCTTATCTGTATTGGCAAATTGACCGATACAGATCGTTTTTTTGTAGAGCAAACTGTATTGGTACTGTAATGGTTTTTATCCTACAGTGAATCCACGCCACTTGCCAGCGACCTACCAGCCACACACTTCAATCACCCAAACCAATGCCTTTAGCCGAATTCACCGCATTGCTGGTTCTCGCCACGGCCATGAGCTTCACGCCCGGCCCGAACACCACGCTGTCGGCCGCGCTCGCAGCCAATCGCGGCATGCGTCCGGCGATGCGTTTCGTGCTGTCGGTGCCGGTGGGCTGGTGTGCGCTGCTGGTGCTGTGCGCCGCAGGCCTGGGTGCCGTGCTGCTGGCCGTGCCCGCGTTGCGCTGGGGCGTGAAGGCGGTCGGCATCGGCTATCTGCTGTGGCTGGCGTTCAAGCTCAGCGGCAGCGGCAAGCTCTCCGAGGCCGACGCCTCGCGCATGAACATCAGCTTCTGGCAAGGCGCGGCCCTGCAGTTCGTGAACATCAAGGCCTGGATGCTCGCGCTGACCATCGTCGGCAGCTGGATCATCGGCCGCGAGGACGGTCTGCAGCGCCTGGCCATCGTCGTGCCGGTGATGGCGTTCTTCGCGTTTTCGAGCAACCTGCTCTACGCCTCGATCGGCGCGCTGCTGCGCAACTGGCTGGCTTTCGGGTCGCGGCTGCTGTGGTTCAACCGTTTCATGGCACTGATTCTGGTGCTCACGGCCTACTGGATGCTCGGCACATGAACATCGCTTATCAACCCCACAAAAAGACTGCACTCGTCGCCACAATCGCGATCCGCAGCGAAAATAACGCCCACGCCGCTTGACCACAACGAAGACGACAACGGCACGGTTTTCATTCCTTCCACCATTCCCACCACAGCCGCGCGCAGCACGCCACGGCTGCCAATGCAAGAAGCAAGCAACATGACTCAATGGACTCTGGCCGCTCGCGCCGAAAAAATGAACCCCTCGGTGATCCGTGAAATTCTCAAAGTGACCGAGAAGCCCGGCATCATCAGCCTCGCGGGTGGCCTGCCCTCGCCCAAGACTTTCCCGATCAGCGAATTCGCCGAAGCCGCCGCCGCCATCCTGAACAACGACGGTGCCTCGGCCCTGCAATACGCCGCCAGCGAAGGCTACATCCCGCTGCGTCAGGCGATCGCCGACTTCCTGCCCTGGGACGTGAGCCCCGACCAGATCCTGATCACCACCGGCTCGCAACAGGCGCTCGACCTGATCGGCAAGATCATGATCGACGCGGGCAGCCGCATCCTCGTCGAAACGCCCACCTACCTCGGCGCGCTGCAGGCGTTCACGCCGATGGAGCCGAACGTGGTGTCCGTCGCCAGCGATGACGAAGGCCCCATCGTCGAAGACTTCGCCGCCAAGGCAGGCACGGGTGCCGACAAGGCGCGCTTCATGTACCTGCTGCCCAACTTCCAGAACCCCACCGGCCGCACCATGACCGAAGCACGCCGCGCGGCACTGGTCGCCAAGGCGCAGGAGCTGGGCATTCCGCTGGTGGAAGACAACCCTTACGGCGATCTGTGGTTCGACGTCGAGCCACCCAAGCAGCTCACCGCCCGCAATCCCGAAGGCAGCATCTACATGGGTTCGTTCTCCAAGGTGCTCGCACCCGGCCTGCGTCTGGGCTTTGTGGTCGCCCCCAAGCACATCTACCCCAAGCTGCTGCAAGCCAAGCAAGCCGCCGACCTGCACACCCCGAGCTTCAACCAGCGCCTCGTTGCCGAAGTGATGAAGGGCGGCTTCCTCGACAAGCATGTGCCCAAGATCCGCAAGCTCTACAAAGAGCAATGCGAAGCCATGGTCGCCGCGCTCGAACGCGAAATGGCCGGCCTCGACGTGAAGTGGAACCGACCCGCCGGCGGCATGTTCCTGTGGCTGCGCCTGCCCGAAGGCATTGACACCGCCAAGCTCCTGCCCAAGGCCGTGGACCGCAACGTCGCCTTCGTGCCCGGTGCCGCCTTCTACGCCGACAACGCCGACCTGCGCACCATGCGCCTGTCCTTCGTGACCGCATCCGTTGAACAGATCAACACCGCCATCGCAGCACTGGCCGCCACCATCAAGGAAGAACTGGCAGCCAAGGCGTAAAGCAAATCCCGAACACGCAGCCTGTGCAGCGTGAACGGGCTTTGAACTGCCACCACAACGCCAAGACAGCCCTTCAGGCTAGGCGTCGAAGCCGCAGACAGTATGTTCATACGGCAAGGCTTCGCAACAACGCATGAAGGGCTGTATTGGCGCCTCAAACCGAGTAGCGGACAAAGCCAAAAGGAAGCACCATGCTGAGACTCTGGGGACGAACTTCTTCGATCAACGTTCGCAAGGTGATCTGGACAGCGCAGGAGCTGGACCTGACTGTGCAGCGCACCGATGCAGGCGGCCAGTTCGGCCTGGTCCGCGAGGCCGAATACCTCGGCCACAACCCGAACGGCTTGGTCCCGCTGATCGAAGACGACGGTTATCGACTCTGGGAATCCAACGTCATCGTGCGCTACCTCTGCGCCCGCTACGCCCATGGCGGCCTTTATCCGGACGACCTGCAGGCGCGCTTCATCGCCGAGCAGTGGATGGACTGGCAGCAGACCACCTTCAACCCCGCAGGCCGCGACGCCTTCGTCCAACTGATACGCACACCCGCCGCCGAGCGCGACGAGGCACGCATCGCGCATTCGGTCAGCGCCACCGTGCCGCTGCTGGCGACGCTCGAAGCGCACCTCGGCAAGCATGCCTTCATGACGGGCGAGCAATTCAGCATGGCCGACATTCCCGTGGGTTGTGAAATCCACCGCTGGTTCGGTCTGCCGATGCAGCACCCTTCGCTGCCCAACATCGAGCGCTGGTTCCAGTCGCTGTGCGAACGCACTGGCGCGCGCGGCGTGCTCGACCAGACTCTTTCCTGATTCTTCGTTTTCCGCTTTTCGTTCTTCGCTTTTTCGTTCTCTCTTTTCCTTTTTCACTTCACCGAGACTTCCATGCGCCAACGCCGCTTTCTGCAGATCGATGTGTTCTCCCCCACGCCCTTTCGTGGCAACCCGCTTGCGGTGGTTGTCGATGCAGCGGGCATGAGTGACGCCGAAATGCAGAACTTCGCGCGCTGGACGAATCTCTCGGAAACCACCTTCCTCCTGCCGCCCACGAACGCGGAAGCCGACTACCAGGTGCGCATCTTCACGCCCAGCAACGAGCTGCCTTTTGCCGGCCACCCGACGCTCGGCAGTTGCCACGCTTGGCTTTACACAGGCGGACGGCCGCGCACCGAAGGTGTTGTAGTGCAACAAAGCAAAAAAGGCTTGGTGGACATCCGCATCGACCACAGCAACAAGGATGCGCCGCTGGCATTCGCCGCGCCTTCGTCCACACGCACCGTGGGCAGTGAAGAAGAACTTGCAGCCGTGCTCGAAGCGCTGGGCCTGCAACGCAACGAAGTCGCCGCGCACGCCAAGCTCAACAACGGCCCGCTGTTCTGGGCGCTGCTCACGCACGATCCGGATCGCCTGCTGGAGCTGACGCCCGACACATCGAAGCTCTATGCCATGGGCGTCGAAGTCGGCGTTGCGGCGTTGTACCCACAACAGAACGCCGCCCTCATCGGCCGCGCCAGCCGCGAAGCGCGCGCGTTCAATCGCTCTGCCGAACAAAACTCACCCGACCTGGAAGTGCGCGTGTTCTTCAACGCCACCACCACCTCGGTCGAAGACCCGATCACCGGCAGCTTCAACGCCAGCCTCGCGCAATGGCTGATCGAAGAAGGCCATGTGCGCGCGCCCTATCTCGTCGCACAAGGCACGGCGATTGACCGCGATGGCCGCGTGCTCATCACGCAAGATGCCGAATCCCGCATCTGGGTGGGCGGTGCCTGCCACATCTGCATCGACGGCACGGTCACGCTGTGATGAACGCGCCAGCCAACGCACAGCTCGACCATCTGGTCGTCTTGGCCGACAGCCTCGACGCTGGCGTGCAGTGGTGCGAGCAGACGCTCGGCATCACGCCGAACGCGGGCGGCGAGCACCCGCTCATGGGCACGCACAACCGCCTGATCAATGTGTCGAGCCCCGCGTTTCCACGTGCCTATCTCGAAATCATCGCGCTCCATCCCGGCATGCAGCCCACGCGCGATGCCAGCATGCGCCGCTGGTTCGACATGGATGACGCGGCACTGCAAAAGCACATCGCGCAGAGCGGCCCACAGCTCATCCACTGGGCCGTTTCCGTGCAGCACCTCGCGCACACGCATGCCGCATGGAAACAGCAGCTCGGCATCGATCGCGGCACCATTCTCAAAGCCAGCCGCCCCACGCCCACCGGACTGCTCAAATGGCAGATCACCGTGCGCGATGACGGCCAGCGTCTGATGGACGGCTGCCTGCCCACGCTCATCGAATGGGGCGCGCAACACCCCTGCACCAGCCTGCCCGACTGCGGCGTGCAACTCCAATCCCTGGAGCTCGCGCATCCCGACGCGGCCCTGCTGCGCCAGGCACTCGACGTGGCCGCGCTGACTGCGCCGCACATCACCATCGCTCCCACCCAAACTCCTGCCATCCGCGCCACGTTGAGCACCGCGCGCGGCTCCGTCACCCTGAATCCTTGAACGCATGAACACAGTCACCGACTCGCTTCCCTCCCTGACCGACATCGAGGCCGCAGCGCGCGTCGTCCACGACGAGTTCCAGGCCACACCGCAATACCGCTGGTCGCTGCTGTCCGAGCGCCTGGGCACCGATTGCTGGCTCAAGCACGAGAACCACAATCCCGTCGGCGCATTCAAGATTCGCGGCGGCCTCACCTTCTTCGAGCAGCTTGCCAACAGCGGCCAACTTCCGCGCGAAGTGATCAGCGCCACGCGCGGCAATCACGGCCAGAGCATTGCCTGGGCCGCGCGCAAGAACGGCGTCGCCTGCACCATCGTCGTGCCGCACGGCAACTCGGTCGAAAAGAACGCGGCGATGCGTGCGCTCGGCGCGAATCTGATCGAGCACGGCGACGATTTCCAGGCCGCACGCGAACATGCCATCGCGCTGTCCGAGAAGAACGGCGCCATGATGGTGCCCAGCTTTCACACCGATCTGCTGCGCGGCGTCTCCACGCTGTGGTGGGAATTCTTCCGCGCCGTGCCGAACATGGATGTGGCCTACGTTCCCATCGGCCTGGGCTCCGGCGCATGCTCAGCCATTGCCGCCAAGCTCGCGCTCAAGCACCCCGTGCGCATCGTCGGCGTGGTGAGCAAGCACGCCACCACCTATGCCGATTCCATCGCCGCAGGCCGCGTGGTCGAAGCGCCCGTCACCACGCAGATCGCCGATGGCCTCGCGGTGCGCGTGGCCGATGCGACGGCGCTGTCCGTGCTGATGCAGCACCTCGACCATGTCGTGCAGATCAGCGACGACGAAGTGGCCGCCGCGATGAAGGCGATCTTCGAAGACACGCACAACGTGGCCGAAGGCGCGGGCGCTGCAGCCTTTGCCGCCGCGATGCAGGAGCGCGAACAGCTCAAGGGCCAAGTCGTCGGTGCCGTGCTCTCGGGCGGCAATGTGGACGCGGCGGTGTTCTCCAAAGTGCTGGCCTGAAGCCTGCATTTTTTGTTTTGCCAGTCAAAACGAGAATCGCCGTTTGAGCCGATTCCAACGGAATGTCGGTTGACGACCTGCACAGTCACAGGGAGTTCTACAAGGGTTTTCCCGGCGAGTAGTTTCGCCAGTCAAAACTTATCCGCACAAGATTGACGCACCCGCCGCGCGCTTTCACCATTGCACCCAACGCCGATGCAGACCGGCGAAGGAGACAGATCGATGCGATGGAAGCAACGCCCCGAAGGTTCGAACTGGGGCGATTTCGGGCCGGATGATCAACTCGGCCGCACCAACCTGATCGGCCCAGAGCAGGTCCGCAAGGGCGTGGCCGAAGTGCGCGAGGGCCTGAGTTTCTGCCTGTCGCTGCCGCTGGATTTTCCGGGCGGCAATGCGCTCAACGTGCGCCGCCATCCGCCCCGCCTTCGCCCCACCAAACGCGACGATGTCGAGTATCTGAACTACCCCATCGGCCACCTTTTCCCGGGTGCGACCGATGTGGTGAGCGACGATCAGGTGCTGCTGTCGCTGCAGTACTCCACGCAGTGGGATTCGTTCGCGCATGTGGGCTCGCTGTTCGATGCGGATGGCGACGGCACCGAACGCATCACCTACTACAACGGCTTTCGCGGCCATGAACATGTGCTCGGCCCCGTCGATCACGGACTGCCTTCGCGCGGCGGTCGCTACCAACCCCTGTGCTGCGCCGGTCGGCCTGCCGATGAAAGCGTGGCGAAGCGCCTCGGCATCGAGAACCTCGCCGTCAAAGGCATGCAGGGCCGCGCAGTGCTGATCGACATTGCGCGCGTGTTCGGCATGGACTTTCAGGACATCGGCTACGAACAGCTCATGCATGCGATGCAGGTGACAGGCGCGAGCGTGGAGCCCGGCGACATGGTGCTGCTGCGCACCGGCTTTGCGGAACTCGTTCTATCGATGAACCGCAACCCCGATCCGCACATACTGCACGCCAGTTGCGCGGCGCTCGACGGCGGCGATCCGCGACTGCTGCAGTGGATCACCGACAGCGGCATCACCGCGCTGATTGCGGACAACTACGCGGTCGAACGCCACCCGCCGCGCAACGCACCTACCGATGGTTCGCGCTACGCCGTGCTGCCGCTGCACGAGCATTGCCTGTTCAAGCTCGGCATTCCGCTGGGCGAGCTTTGGCATCTCAAGGAACTCGCAGACAAGCTGCACGAACTCGGTCGCACGCGATTGCTGCTGACCGCGCCGCCGCTGCGGCTTCCCGGCGCAGTCGGCTCGCCCGTCACGCCGATTGCGACGATCTGAAGAACATCGCTTTCCCATTTCACTTCAAAAAATCAGGAGACAAAACCATGCAACGCACCACCCATTCCTCCATCCGCCATGCATGCCAACTGGTTTGCGCCGCCGCGCTGCTCGGCGGCACCGCACTCGCGCAAGCGCAGGACGCG
Organism: Diaphorobacter sp. HDW4B; assembly: GCF_011305535.1. Lineage (GTDB taxonomy): Bacteria > Pseudomonadota > Gammaproteobacteria > Burkholderiales > Burkholderiaceae_C > Diaphorobacter_A. The sequence goes on along the minus strand of NZ_CP049905.1, from coordinate 3,139,166 downwards.
CAGATCTCCGACGACGTCGTGCGTCTCGGTGTGATCTCCGATCTGGCGGGGCCGTTTGCCGACATCACCGGTCCCGGCACAGTCACGGCGGTGCAGATGGCCATTGACGATTTCGGCGGCAAGGTGTTGGGCAAGAAGATCGAACTGGTCACCGCCGATCACCAGAACAAAGCCGACATCGCAGCGAGCAAGGCGCGCGAATGGTTCGACACCGGCAAGGTCGATGCGCTCATGGATGTGGCCGTGTCCGCACCCGCGCTCGCGGTGCTCGAAGTCGCCAAGCAGAAGAACAAGGTCATCGTCTTCAACGGCCCCGGTATCGACCGCCTGACCAACGACCTGTGCATGCCCAGCACCGTGCACTATGTGTATGACACCTACGCGCTCGCCAACGTGACGGCCAGCGCGATCACGCAGCGCGGCGGCAAGGACTGGTTCTTTCTGACCGCCGACTACGCCTTCGGCAACAGCCTGCAGGAAGAGGCAAGCAAGGTCGTCAACGCCAACGGCGGCAAGGTGCTGGGCGCGGCCAAGCACCCGATTGCGGCCACCGATTTCGCCTCGTTCATGATGACCGCGCAGCAGAGCAAGGCGCAGATCATCGGCTTGGCGAATGCGGGCGCGGACACGGTGAATTCCGTGAAGGCCGCACGCGAATTCGGGCTGATCGGCCCGAACAGCAAGCAGACGCTCGCGGGTCTGCTCATGTACATCACCGACGTGCACGCGCTCGGCCTCAAGACCGCTTCGGGCCTGATGCTGACCGAAGGTTTCTACTGGGACATGAACGACGAAACGCGCGCGTTTTCCAAGCGCTATTTCGCCAAGATGAAGAAGATGCCCAACATGAGCCAGGCGGGTGCGTACTCGTCCACCATGCACTACCTCAAAGCCGTGCAGGCCGCCAAGACCGACGACACCGCCAAGGTGATGGCGCAGATGAAGTCCACGCCGATCAACGACTTCTTCGCCAAGAACGGCCGCATCCGCGAAGACGGCCGCATGGTGCACGACATGTACTTGTTCCAGGTGAAGTCGCAAAGCGAATCCAAGTACCCATGGGACTACTTCAAGCTCATGGCCACCGTTCCGGGCGACAAGGCCTTTTTGCCGCTGTCGCAATCGAAGTGCCCGTTGGTGAAGAAGTGAAGAACTGAAGACATGAGCAACGGAACCAAGAAAACCGCGCTCGTCGTGGGCGCGACCGGCGTGGTCGGGCAGGCCTGTCTGCGGCACTTCGCCGCCCTGCCCGACTGGAACGTGATCGGCGTGGCGCGCCGCAAGTTGGATCTGCCGGACGGCGCGCAATCGCTGCAGCTCGACCTGCAGGATCGCGCAGCTTGCGAGACCGCACTCGGGCATCGCGACGACATCACGCATGTGGTCTACGCGGCGGTGTACGAGCAGCCCGGTGGCCTCGTCGGCGGCTGGCGCGATCAGAATCAGATGCGCATCAACCTCGACATGCTGCGCAACGTGGTCGAGCCGCTGGACCGCGCGGGCAGCCCGCTTGCGCATGTGAGCATCATGCAGGGCGGCAAGGCTTACGGCGTGCATATCCACCCCCGGATTGCTGTGCCCGCACGCGAACGTTGGCCACGCGACGACCACGAAAACTTCTACTGGCTGCAGGAAGATTTTCTGCGCGAGCGGCAGGCGAAATCCGCTCGCTGGCACTTCAGCATCTTCCGCCCGCGCATCGTCTTCGGCGATGCCATGGGCAGCAACATGAATCCGATTCCCGCCATCGGCGTCCACGCATGGCTCAGGCATGAGCGCGGCCTGCCGCTCGCCTATCCGGGCGGCCCGGAGCGCGTGAATCAGGCCATCGACGCAGACCTGATCGCACAGGCCTGCGCATGGGCTGCCATCTCACCCAACGCGCGCAACGAAACCTTCAATCTCGACAACGGCGACGTGTTCACCTGGCAGAACGTCTGGCCCGCAATCGCCGATGCGCTGGGGATGGAAGTGGGCGAGCCGGAGCCGGAATCACTGGGTGCCACCGTACCCAACGAGCAGCAGGCATGGGAGCGCATCGTCGACAAATACCGGCTCAAAGCGCCACGCGACCTGCAAGCCTTCATCGGTCAGGGAGCGGTCTATGCCGACTTTCAAATGAACCACGGCAAGACCGGCCCGCTGCCGCCCGTGATCATGAGTTCGGTGAAGATTCGGCAAGCGGGCTTCAACGGCTGCATCGATACCGAGGACATGTTCCGCAAATGGTTCGGGCAATTGCAGGAACGTGGTCTGTTGCCTTCCGCAGAGATCGCACGTCGAAAATTGGCCTGATCCGTGAGTCCCCGCAGCGACAGCACGCACAGCGCCAAACGCACACAATCCGCCGCATGGGAACGCTATATCTTGTGCGCCACGGACAGGCTTCGTTTGGCGCGGAAAACTACGATCAGTTGAGCGAACGCGGCTTCGAGCAGGCAGTGCGCTTGGGTGAATACTGGCGCGAGCGCGGCATGCAATTCGACGCCGTGATTCGCGGCTCGCTCCATCGCCATGCGCAGACTTTGGAAGGCATCTGCAAGGGTCTGCAGATGGATGATTGCGAGCCGCTCGTCACGCCTGCACTCAACGAATATGACAGCCATGCGCTGATCGCTGCGGTCCGCCCCGGACCGCGTCCCGAAGTGCACACGCCCGAACTCTACAAGCAGCATTTTCGCCTGCTGTGCGACGCGCTCGCACAGTGGATGAACGGCACCATCACGCCGCAAGGCATGCCAAGCTGGGACGAGTTTTCAGGCGGCGTGCGCAGCGTGCTCGAACAGGTGCGCGAGCGCCATGCGGGTCACAACGTGCTGCTGGTGTCGAGCGGCGGCCCGATTGCCACTGCCATGGGCGAGGTGCTTTCCACGCCCGCCGAAATGATAATTGCGCTGAACATGCGCATCCGCAACAGCGCGGTGACGGAGTTCAGCATCAGCCCCAAGCGACTGATGCTGCAGACCTTCAACACCTTGAACCATCTCGATACCGACACGCATCGCGAGTGGATCACCTACGCGTGATCGATATTTTCCCCACGCCTTTCAAGCGGTCTTGCGCTCCACCAACTTGAACGTGCCGCTGGCCATGCCTAGCAATTCGCCCGCATCGTTGAACAGCTCGCCACGCACAAAGCTCAAACTGCGGCCACGCTTTTCGCAGACTGCGGTGCAGATCACATCGCCCGCAGCAGGTGCGATGTAGTGGATCGTGAGATCGACCGTGATCACGCCAAAGCTCGCGGGATCATGCGCTCGCGCGGCGGCTGACAGACCGACGTCGAGCAGCGTGGCAATCGCGCCGCCATGCATGTCGCCACGGCTGTTGGTGAACTGCTGCTGGTAGGGCATGCGGATGCGCGCGCGGTCGTTGCCGATGGCCTCGCCCTTGAGACCAAACGCCAGCGCCATGGGCATGGGAAGGCCGAAGATCATGTGATCCGGTTCGGCAGGATAGGCGGGAATGTCGGCGGTTGAACTCATGGTTTGACGAATTTTGGAGAAATGAAATTCAAGACTGCACGGACGACTGCAATGCGTGCAGTTCTTCCAGCAGACGTGCCAGCGATGTGGCGGCGGCATTCACCACGCGCTCGCCCTTTTCGGCGGTCGCGGCGTTGGACTCTCCGACGGCGCCGCTTGCGTTGTAGTCCTCGATGGCCCAGCCCATCTTGGCGCTGCGGCCATTGCCGAGGATGGCGAATTTTTCGGCGCGATCCTGCGAGGTCGAACGCCAGTTCTGCGCGCGTTCCATGTGCACGGTTTCGGGTGAGAGATGCAGCATCATCGAGGTCTCGATCTGCCCGGCATGGATGCCGAAGCGATGCTCGTGCGCGCTGAATTGGGCATTCACTTCATCGGGCAGCGGCAGGCTGAACCAGCTGCTGCTGTAGACCATCAAGCCATGCTGCATGCGCAGTTCGCGCGCGACGATGTCCATCACGCTGACCTGTCCGCCATGGCCGTTGAGCAGCAGCAGCTTCTTGATGCCAGCGCGCGCCACGCAAGCCCCTAGCTCGGTCCACAGCGCAATGATGGTGGCGGGCGACAGGGTCAGCGTGCCTGGAAAATTCGTGTGCTCGGTGCTGAAGCCGATGTTCTGCGGAGGCAGAAAAAGCACCGGCACATCCGCAGGAATCTGCGGCAGCGCGGCGTCGATCACACCTTGCAGCAAGGTCGCATCCACGCTGAGCGGCAAGTGCGGACCATGCTGCTCCACCGCTGCCACGGGAAGCACGGCAATGGTCTGCGCGGCCAGTCCATTGGTCTGCGCGAGCGCGAAATCATGCGCGCTCACCTCGGCCCAATGGCGTGATGGCCAGGTGGTGGCGGAGGAAGATGGCTTGCTGTGAGCGGTCATGGCAGTGCGGACAAACTTTTAACTCAGAACTGACTTACTGCGGCACATTGTGGCAGGAAGCGAAGCCGCTTGCGCGGCAAGCAACTCAGGCCTTTGTCTGGCAGACTCCGCACAAACCAAAACACACACTTGCCGCCCATGTCCACCGATTCCAACCGAACGACCGCCCTGCCCAGGCCGTCGCCCACGCGCGACCTCACCAAGGGCCCCATCGTCCGCACGCTATTCATCTTTTCGCTGCCGATTCTGGCGGGCAATGTGCTGCAGTCGCTCAACGGATCGATCAACGCGATGTGGATCGGTCGCTTTCTCGGCGAGGCTGCGCTCACCGCCACGGCGAACGCCAACAACGTGATGTTCGCGCTGATCGGCATGATCTTCGGCGTGGGCATGGCGGCGACGATTCTGGTCGGCCAGGCCATGGGCGCGCACAACGTGCAGCAGGCCAAACGCGTGCTCGGCACCAGCGCCACGTTCTTTGGCGCGGCCTCCATCGTGATCGCTGCCGTGGGCTGGCCGCTGGCACGCAAGCTCATGGAGTGGATGGACACACCTGCCGAGTCGCTGCCGCTGGCCGAGGCCTATCTGCAGGTGATCTTTCTGGCGATTCCGCTGCTCTATCTGTTCGCCTTCGTCTCCGCCGTGCTGCGCGGCGCGGGCGACACCAAGACGCCGTTCTGGTTTCTGCTGCTGGTGGTGGTGCTGGACACCGCGCTCAACCCGCTGCTGATCTTTGGCTGGGGGCCTGTGCCCAAGCTCGGCATGACCGGCTCCGCACTCGCCACGCTCGTCGCCAACGGAATTGGCTTTGCGCTGATGCTGGCATGGCTGCGCATGCGCCAGCACCCGCTGTGGATTGGAAGCCATGAGCTGGCGCTGTTCAAGCCGGACCTGGTGATTCTGCGCACGCTGGTCACCAAAGGTCTGCCGATGGGTGCGCAGATACTGGTGATCTCGCTCGCGATGATCGCCATGATTTCGATGGTGAACGCATACGGCGTGCACACCGCCTCGGCCTACGGTGCGGCGCTGCAGCTCTGGACCTATGTGCAGATGCCCGCGATGGCGATCGGCGCGGCCTGCTCGTCGATGGCCGCGCAGAACGTGGGTTCCAAACTCTGGGACCGCGTCGAAGCCACGGCCCGCGCGGGCGTGTTCTGCAACATCGTGATGACCGGCACGCTCATCGCCATCATCATCTTCGCCGACCGCTACATGATGGGCTGGTTCCTGCCACCGGGCAGCGAGGCCATCGAAACCGCGCGCCACTTGAACCACATCGCCATCGGCTCGTTTCTGTTCTTCGGCGTGACCTTCGTGCTCTCGGGCGTCGTGCGCTCGACCGGCGCTGTGATGCCGCCGCTCATCATCCTGGCCGTCGCAATGTGGGGCATCCGCGTGCCGGTCGCGCGATTTTTGCAACCCTGGTGGGGCGCCGACGCGATCTGGTGGAGCTTTCCGATCAGCGCGTTCTGCTCGATGCTCGCCATCGTGGCGTATTACCGATTTGGCGGCTGGCGCAAGGCGCATATGCTGCCCACGCCTGCCGCCGCATCGTCAGCGGCCACGGTCACTCGATCTTGAAACCGGTTTCCTTCACCACGCGTTTCCAACGCTCCGTGTCGCTCTGGATGTGCTTGCCGAATTCTTCCGGGCCTTCAAAGCGCGGCACGTAGTCGTAGGATTTCAGCTTGGCGATCACGTCCGGCATCTTCACGATCTTGGCGAGTTGGGCGGCGAGTTCGTCGACGATGGGCTTGGGCGTTCCCTTCGGCGCGAGCATGCCGGCCCATGAGCCGAATTCCATGCCCTGGATGCCCAGTTCCTTGAGCGTGGGAACCTGCGGAAACGATTCGGCGCGCTGCGGCATGACGACGGCAATCGCCTTGACCTTGCCTGCCTTGATCATCTCGACCGAGACGAACGAGTCGAACGAGATGTCGACCTCGCCCGCCACCACGGCCTGCATCTGCGGGCTGGTTCCTTTGTATTGCGCGTTGATCACCGAAGGCGCGTTGATGGCCTTCTTGAACTGCTCGGTCACCAGTGACAGCATGCTGCTGCCCGACGATGCGGACAGCGGCTTGTCGGTCTTCTTCGCCAGCGCGATCAGCTCCTGCAGATTGTTGGCGGGCAAATCCTTGCGCGCGATCAGCACAAAGCCCACGTCACAGACCAGCCCGATGGGCTCGAAGCTCGCGAGCGCTTCGTAGTTGGACTTGTAGATCACCGGGCTGAGCGTTTGCGCACCTGCCGTGTTGAACAACAGCGTGTAGCCATCCGGCGCGGCGCGGGCGACGAACTCGGAGCCGATGGCACCGTTGGCACCGCCCTTGTTGTCCACCACGAACGACTGGCCCATGGCCTCGCCGAGCTTCTGCAACACGAGACGCGCGACCACGTCGGTCGTGCCGCCTGCGGGAAAAGGCACGATCACCTTGACCGGCTTGTCGGGATACTTGCCCGATGCCCAAGACCACTGCGGCCACCCGAGCGTTGCCGCACCCGCGGCAGCACCCGTCAAAACTCCCCGGCGTGAAATCCCGTGCATGAGGCCTGTCTCCTGTGTTGGCTTGAGAGAAAAACATCATTGCAACGGCGAGCGCACAAAGTCCAATTGCAAAAGGCAATGCAAGCATTCGTGCGACGTATAGGACTTCGGAAAGTCTGCGGCCTCACTCTGAGCGGCTTGGCGGATGTTGCAATGCAACACCCGCCACTCAGTGCAAACCACTATGTGACGAGCGCGCCGCAGCGCCGCGCATCAACGATGGTCGAAGCTCACCGTCAGTTCGTCGCCCACCGGTCGCGCCTGGCAACTCAGCACAAAACCCTGCGCGACTTCGTCGGCTTCGAGCGTGAAATTCTTGTCCATGGAGACGCTGCCGCACAGCACCTTGGCGCGGCAGGTGCAGCACACGCCTGCCTTGCAGGAAAACGGCAGATCGAGCCCGGCATCGAGCGCTGCATCCAGCACATGTTCGGTAGGTGCCATCGCGAGCTTGTGCTCCGAGCCATCGAGCACCACGGTGAGCTTGACGGTGCGCGCAGCTTTCTCCTTGGGCGCATCGATGCTGATGATCTGCGCGCCGCTGGGAGCGCCTGCGTTGAAGCGCTCGGTATGCACGCGACTGGCAGGAACGCCGAGTTCGACCAAGGCTTTTTCGGTGGCGTCCATCATCGCTTCGGGGCCGCAGATGAAGACCTCGTCCATGCTTTTGACCGGCAGAAAAGTGGAGATCAGCGCGTTCACTTTGTCGGCGTTGATGTGGCCTTGCAGCAGGTCCACTTCCTGCGCCTGTCCCGACAGCACGTGGATCATCGTGAAGCGGTCGGTGTAGCGATCCTTCAGGTCCTGCAGCGCTTCATTGAACATGATGCTGGCCATGTTGCGGTTGCCGTAGATGAGCGTGAATTTCGACTCGGGCTGCTCTTCGAGCGTGCTCGCGGCGATCGACAGAATCGGCGTGATGCCCGATCCGCCCGCAAAACCGACACGATGGATCGCGCGTGGTTTCTTCACGGTGAAGCGGCCATCGGGCGGCAGCACGCGCAGACTGTCTCCGGCCTTGACCGTGGTGGCGGCCCAGTTGGAGAACACCCCGTTTTCCACGGGGCGAATGCCGATCTCGATTTCGCCATGGTGCGCAAAGCGGTTGCGCGGGCTGCTGATCGAATAATTGCGGCGCACGTCCTGGCCGTTGATCTCGGCGCGCAAGGTCAGAAACTGGCCTGGCTCGAACGCGAAATCATCGCGCAACGCGGCGGGAACATCGAACGCGATGGCGACCGCGCCTGCGGCTTCCGGGCTGACGCGCTTGACCTTGAGTTCGTGAAAATGTCGTGGTGCAAAAGACATGCTGCGCTCTCCGGTTGCGCCTCAATAAGGCTTGAAATAGTCGAACGGTTCCTGGCAGCTCTGGCACTTGTAGAGCGCCTTGCATGCCGTCGATCCAAAGTGCGATGACTCCAGCGTGTCGTGCGATCCGCAATGCGGACACGGCACGGCAACCGATGGCGCGGCGGCATGGCGCACAAAGCGCAGCAGGCTCTCGCCCGCATCCAGCGCAAGCGCTGGCGTGGCGCAGCTCTCCATCGGCGGCGCGATGCCGTAAGCGCGCAGTTTTTCGCGCGCGGAATCGGTCATCCAGTCGGTGGTCCATGCAGGGGCGAGCTGCGTGAACACCTTGGCCTGCAGATTCGCGTCCTGCAATGCGGCGCGCACATCGTCCTCGATCTGCCCCATCGCCGGGCAGCCGCTGTAGGTAGGCGTGATGACCACTTCCAGCCCGTCGCTCACCCGCCGCACCTCGCGCAGAATGCCCAGCTCGCGCAGCGACACGACGGGGATTTCCGGGTCGGTCAGCGATTCGAGCACGGCCCACGCGGCTTGCACGTCGTCGTCGCTTGTCACGGGCTGCATGGCGATCACCAACTCGCTTGCGGCAACGAACGCGCCACGCATTGCATCTCGGCGAGCAGAAAACTCAGGTGCTCGGAATGCTCGCCGCTCTTGCCTCTGGGGATGTAGCCGCCCTCTTTCGGGCGCACAAGCGTGGCCTCGGCCAGTGTGTCGTTCACGAGCGCATCCCAGGCCGGACGCAGGCTGTTCACATCGACGCCCACACCCGCCAGCAGCGCTGTTTTTTCGATGCCGCTGTCGCTCCAGAACTCCTGCGTGTAGGGCATCAGATGATCGACGGCGGCCTGCGTGCGGGCATGGGATTCGTCCGTTCCGTCACCCAGACGAATCACCCATTCGCGCGCGTGGCGCAAGTGGTAGCGCACCTCCTTGAGCGACTTGGCGGCAATCGCCGCAAGCTGCTCGTCGGGCGATTTCTGCAGCGTATCCCACACCAGCACCATCAGCGCGCTGTAGAAGAAATTGCGCACCAGCGTCGTGCCGTAATCCATGTCGGACTGCGCATAACCCACCAGCGGGCCGTGGTGCGGCAGCTCCAGCAACGTGTAATTGCGGAAGTCACCCGCATCGCGGAAATACGCCAGCGTGTCTTCGGTGGCACCGTTGCCGAGTGTGGCCGCTGCGTGCTGATACAGCAGGCGTGCCTGACCGATGAGATCGAGGCTCACATTGGCGAGCGCGATGTCTTCTTCGAGCGCCGGGCCGTGGCCCGTCCACTCGGCATTGCGCTGGCCCAGCACCAGCGCGTTGTCCGCGAGATGCAGCAAATAAGGAGCGTTTGCAGTGCCTGTCATCACATGTGCCCCACTTCGTCGGGAATGTCGTAGAACGTGGGATGACGGTAGATCTTGTCGGCCGCGGGATCGAAGAATTCGCCCTTGTCGTCCGGGCTGCTGGCCGTGATCTGCGCCGAAGGAATCACCCAGATACTCACGCCCTCTTGCCTGCGCGTGTAGACGTCGCGCGCCAGTTCCAGCGCGTGCTGAGCGCTCGATGCATGCAGGCTGCCGCAGTGCTTGTGATCGAGGCCCTGCTTGCTGCGCACGAAGACTTCCCACAAAGGCCAGTCTTTCAAAGCCAAAGCGGCAGGTGCGGTCGTTGCTGATGTGGTCATGCGGCCTCCTTCATCGTGCGTTGCTGCTGTTTGCGGGCGTGGGCAAGCGCGGCATCGCGCACCCATTGGCCTTGCTCGTAGGCCTTCACGCGGGTGGCGAGGCGCTCCTTGTTGCAGGGGCCGTTGCCGTTGACGGTGGCCCAGAATTCATCCCAATCGATCTGGCCGTAATCATGGTGGCCGCGCGCCTCGTTCCATTTCAGATCGGGGTCGGGCAGGCTCACGCCCAGCACCTTGGCCTGCGGCACGGTGGCGTCCACGAACTTCTGGCGCAGGTCGTCGTTGGAGATGCGCTTGATGCCCCAGCGCTTGCCCTGCTCGCTGTTCGGGCTGTCGGCATCGGGCGGACCGAACATCGCGAGGCACTTCCACCACCAGCGGTTGACGGCGTCCTGCACCATGCTCTGCTGCTCGGGCGTGCCGCGCATCATCACCAGCAGCGACTCATATCCCTGGCGCTGATGGAAAGATTCCTCCTTGCACACGCGCACCATCGCACGCGCATACGGGCCATACGAGCAGCGGCACAGCGGCACCTGATTCATGATGGCCGCGCCATCCACCAGCCAGCCGATCACGCCCACATCGGCCCAGGTGAGCGTGGGGTAGTTGAAGATCGAACTGTACTTGGCGCGGCCCGTGTGCAGCGCGTCCAGCATCTGGTCACGCCCGGTGCCCAGCGTCTCTGCGGCGCTGTACAGATAGAGGCCATGCCCCGCCTCGTCCTGCACCTTGGCGATGAGAATCGCCTTGCGCTTGAGGCTCGGTGCGCGGCTGATCCAGTTGCCTTCGGGCAGCATGCCGACGATCTCGCTGTGCGCGTGCTGGCTGATCTGGCGCACCAGCGTCTTGCGGTAGGCCTCGGGCATCCAGTCCTGCGGTTCGATGCGGCCGTCGTCATCGATGCGCTGGTTGAACTTCGCCATCAGTTCGGGCGATTCGGGGATCGCTGCGGGACGCACGGCAGGTTGCCCTGCGGCATCGTCCGGAACGCTGAATGATTGGGTGTACATCGCGTGGGCTCCTGCTGTCAGACTTGGCGGGGACGCTCGTCGAACACGCGCCGGGCCTTGCCGGTCAGCGTGCGCGGCAGCGCATCGGCGTCGAGCACCGTGACCTTGGTCGATATGCCGACGATGGTCTTCACATGGTGCTGCAGTTCCTTGCTCACATGCTGCACCTCGGCCTCGCTCATCTGGCCGCTGAGGCTGTGCTGCAGCTCGCAGCGCAGCTCCATGTTGTCCAGATGACCGTCGCGCGTCAGGTGAATCTGGTAGTTGCCCGAGAGATGCGGGATGCGCATGATCTGCTCTTCAAGCTGGCTTGGAAACACGTTGACGCCGCGCACGATCAGCATGTCGTCGGTGCGGCCGGTGATCTTGCTCAGACGTCGGAAAGCGCGCGACGTGGGCGGCAAGAGGCGCGTCAGATCACGCGTGCGGTAGCGGATGACGGGAAAGGCCTCTTTGGTCAGCGAGGTGAAAACCAGCTCGCCCAGCGATCCATCGGGCAGCACCTCGCCGGTGTCGGGGTCGATGATTTCGGGATAGAAATGGTCCTCCCAGATCACCGGGCCGTCCTTGGATTCGATGCACTCCGACGCCACGCCCGGCCCCATCACTTCGGTGAGCCCGTAGATGTCCACCGCGTCGATGCCGAGCTTCTTCTCGATCTCCGCGCGCATGCCTTCGCCCCACGGCTCTGCGCCGAAGATGCCGACCTTGAGCGAGATGTCTTCGGGCGCGATGCCCTGACGCTGGAATTCTTCGGCGATCACCAGCGAATACGACGGTGTGACCATGATGGCATCGGGCCGGAAATCGATGATCTGCTGGATCTGCTTTTCCGTCTGCCCGCCCGACATCGGCACCACCGTGCAGCCCAGTCGCTCGATGCCGTAATGCGCGCCCAGCCCGCCCGTGAACATGCCGTAGCCGTAGGCGTTGTGCACCATGTCGCCCGCACGCACACCGGCTGCGCGAAGCGAACGCGCGACCAGCGCGGCCCAGTTGTCTATGTCTTGCTTCGTGTAGCCCACGACGATGGATTTGCCGGTCGTGCCGCTCGATGCGTGCAGGCGCACGACCTGCTCGCGCGGCACGGCGAACAGGCCGAAGGGGTAGTTGTCGCGCAGGTCCTGCTTGGTCATGAACGGAAAGCGCGACAGGTCGGCAAGCGTCTTCAGATCATCAGGATGCACCTGCTGCGCCTCGCACTTGGCGCGGTACGCGGGCACGTTGTCCCAGGTGTGTCGCACAGACCAGCGAAGGCGCTCCAGCTGCAGCGCGGCGACCTCATCGCGACTGGCTTTTTCAATGGGCTCCAGTTCGTCTGGCCGGGGTTGCTTGACGGGCATGGCATGTCTCCTTGGAGGATGGTTCTGTGTGTGACGTCGTCAACCTTCGCCATTCAGGCTGGCTGTCACTTCGCCCTTGATGCGGTAGCTCTTGCCGCGAAACAGCGCCACCGCCTTGCCGCCGACCACGCTGATCGTGACGTCGTAGACGCCCGTGCGGCCTGCGGCAGAGCGCTCTTCGGCCACGGCTTCAAGCAGGTCGCCTTCATGCGCTGGCGCGAGAAAATCGATATGGCAGGCCGACGCCACCGTGTTGAGGTTGTGGCTGTTGCAGGCGTAGGCAAACGCGGTATCGGCCAGCGTGAACATCAGGCCGCCGTGGCAGGTGTCGTGGCCGTTGATCATGTCGCCGCGAACGCGCATGCGCAACGTGGCGCGGCCCGGCGCAACGGACAGCAAGGCCATGTCCAGCGCATGCGCCGTGCGGTCGCGCTGCCACATGGCTTTGGCGGCGGCTTCGGCAAGGGCTTGCGGATCGAGGGAAGAAGAAGCTGAAGAAGAGTTGGTAGCGGCATCCATCGTCATGCTCCCGTGAAGCGCGGCGCACGCTTTTCCATGAATGCCGCCACGCCTTCCTTGTAGTCCGGCGAACGGCCCAACTCACGCATCGCGTCGCGCTCGGCATCGAGTTGTACGCTCAAATCCTGACTCATGGAAGCCCGCATCAACTCGCGCGTGCGCACCAGCGCTCGCGTGGGCGCGGCAGCGAATTGCGCGGCTAGCGCATCGACCGTGCTCGCCAGATCAGCGTCGTCCACGCATTGCCAGATCAGCCCCCAATCGGCGGCTTTTTCTGCAGGCAGTTTTTCCGCGAGCAAGGCCAGCCCCATGGCGCGCGCCATGCCCACGCGCTGCGGCAAAAACCAGGTGCCGCCGGTATCGGGAATCAGCCCAATTTTGGAGAACGCCTGCAGAAAGCTGGCCGAACGACCGGCGATCACCACATCGCAGGCCAACGCCACGCTGGCTCCCGCACCGGCCGCCACGCCGTTGACGGCGCAGATCGTCGGCACGCGCAGGTTCTGCAGCGCAAGCACCAAGGGCTTGTAGTTCTTCTCGACCGATGCGCCAAGGTCCGGAGCTTCCGTGGATTCGCCCGAAACCGAGCGGTCATTCAGATCCTGTCCCGCACAGAATCCCCGCCCAGCGCCGGTCAGCACGAGCACGCGAATCGCGGCGTTGGCGTTCACCTCGGCCAGCACTTCGCGGATTTCCGCGTGCATCTGGTCGGTGAAGCTGTTGAGCCGGTCGGGCCGGTTCAAGGTCAGGCGCGCAACGCCCGCATCGACGGCAAAGGCAATGGTCTCAAACGACATGCTGAAGTTCTCCTCACACGTGACGACGGCGCTGCACCACGCGAAAGCGGTTGGCGACGAAGGCGGAGTCCGAGTACGAGGCGTTGGCCGACGGGTTGCCGCCCGTGCCGTGGTAGTCGGAATAGGCGCTCGACTGGTTGACGAACACGCCGCTCGTCAGGTTGATGGACAGCGCCACCTTGCCGCGCCAGGTGGCTGCCGTCATCGCATCGATCACCTCGTCGCGCGTGGAATACAGCCCCACGGTGAGCGCGCCGTGCTCGCGCACCACGCGCTCCGACAGCGCAAGGCCCGCCGCCGTGTCGGCCACCTTCACAACAAAGCTGATGGGGCCAAAGCGCTCTTCCATGTACGCCGATTCATCGACCGCATCGCAGGCCAGCAGCACCGGCGTGCGCACGGCGGCGTTCGGAAATTCAGCGTTGGCGATGCTTTGCGAGGCGAGCACCACGCGGCCAAGCGCGCCGGAATTCGCCAGTTCGATGCGGCCCTGCGTGGCATCGGACTGGATGGCACCAAGTACCGCGCAAGCGACTTCGGGCTTGGAGAGAAAACGCGTGATGGCCGCGCCCAGATCGGCGCAGACCTCGTCATAAGACTTGTGACCTTCGTCGGTGTCGATGCCGTTTGCGGGCACGAAGATGACCTGCGTCGTCGTGCACATCTGCCCCGAATACAGCGACAGCGTGAACGCCAGATTGCCCAGCATGGTCTTGTAGGCGTCGGTCGAATCGATGACGATGTTGTTCACGCCCGCCAGCTCCGCATAGACCTGCGCCTGCTTGCAGTGATCGATCAGCCATTGGCCGAAAACGTTGCTTCCGGTGAAGTCCACCGACCGGATGCCGGCGTGCGTGGCCAGCGCCTGCGTCACGGCGCGATCGTCCGTCACGCAGAGGGTGACGAGGTTGGGATCGATGCCGTTTTCCGCCAGCACCTTGCGGAGGGTGGCCACGGTGATGGCCGCAGGCAGGATGGCATTGCTGTGTGGTTTGACGATGACCGCATTGCCCGTGGCGAGCGCGGCAAACAGGCCGGGGTACGTGTTCCAGGTGGGAAAGGTGCCGCAGCCCACGACCAGCGCCACGCCACGGCCGACGATCTCGAACTGCTTTTTCATCACCAGCGGCGGGTTCTTGCCTTGTGGCTTTTCCCAGGTCGATTCGGCAGGCACGAAACTCTGCTCGCGCCATGCGTAGGCCACGGCTTCAAGGCCGCGATCCTGCGCATGCGGCGCGCCGGCCTGAAAGGCCATCATCCAGCCTTGGCCGGTGGTCATCATCACCGCATGGCCGAGCTCGAAGCTTTGCTGGTTCAGGCGAGCGAGCATTTCCAGACAGATGCCCGTGCGCCCCTCGGCACCCACGGCCTGCCACGCGGGCATGGCCGCCGCGCCCGCCGCCACCAACGCCTCGTGATCGCACTGCGGATAGCGCACGTTCAGCGATCCGCCGTAGGGCGACGCCTCGTGCCCGATCCAGCCGGTCTGTCCCGGCTGCTGCAGCTCGAAATGCCGACCCAGATGCGCCTCATAGGCGCGCTTGCCGTCGTCGGCAGCAGTTTCGCCATAGGCCTTGGAACTGGGCATTTCCGCGTAGGGCGACCAGTAGCCGCGTGTGGCAATGGCCTGCAGCGCGCCTTGGAGCGTGGCCTGGTGCTTTTCAAACAAGGGATGCGTCATGTGTTTTCCGAGGTGTGCTGCCAGATGGCCCCTATGCGCCACGAGTCGTGAGCACGTTGGCTTGGCGAAAGCAATACAAAAAATCAAGAAACCGCAATAAAAGTGTATCCCTTCCAAATTTTGAAAGGACGGTGATTACCCTTAAATGATCCTAAAATTTATTAAACTCAGTTAAGTTTGTATCGCTTTGATCAATACGCTCTGCAACGGAAGCACGGCGTCGCTTCGTCGCTACCATCACGAAGAGATCACGCAAAGACTGGATCACCCCTCGCTCATGACCGAACCCAACGCCTCGCAAGCCATCGACGCCCTGCTGGAGCGCTTTCGCCAGAAAAGCCGCGTGCAGGCGCGCGCGCTCATCACGTCCGTCTTCGGCGATGCCGTGCTGCCGCGCGGCGGGCGGGTCTGGCTGGGCAGCCTGATCCAGTTGCTGGATCCGCTGGACATCAATGAGCGGCTGGTGCGCACCACGGTTTTCCGGCTGGTCAAGGAAGAATGGCTGCAGGCCGAGGCCGTGGGTCGACGCACCGACTACATGCTCACGCCCGACGGCCAGCGGCGCTTTGAAAACGCCTCGCAGCAGATCTACGCAGCCGACAGCCCCGGCTGGGACAAGCGCTGGCGGATGCTGATGGTGATGGGCGATCTGGACGCGCGCCAACGCGAGAAGCTGCGCAAGGCGCTGGCCTGGCAGGGCTTTGGCGACACGGGGTCGGGCTGCTTCATCCATCCCACGGCGGAGCTGGAAGCCGCGCTGGACGCCGTGGCCGCCGAAGGGCTGGCCGATCTGCTGCCGCAGCTCATGCCGCTGGTCGCCGTCAACCCCAAGCTCAGCCCCGCAGCGGAAGACGCCAGCCTGATCCAGCACGCCTGGAATCTGGAAGAACTTGCCGTCGCTTATGGCAACTTCGTCTCACGCTACCAGCCGGTGCTCGACGCGCTGCAGCGCACGCCCGCCAGCGAGGTGAACGCAGAACAGGCCTGCCTCACGCGCATTCTGCTGATCCACGATTTCCGCCGTTATCTGCTGCGCGATCCGCAACTGCCCGAGGTTCTGCTGCCCGCCGATTGGCCGGGCAACCGCGCAAGACAGTTGTGCAAGGAAATCTACCGGCGGCTGCTCGAACCCTCGGAGCGGCATCTCGACCAATGCCTGCAGTTGTCTTCGGGCGCCATGCCCGCTGCGGCCGACTGGCTGCAAAGCCGGTTTCAGCGCAGCGAAGACGCGCTCTCACTGGTCGAATAAGTCAGCATAGGCAGCGCATCCGAAATCAGGGGCAATGCCGAACTGCTCGCGAGCGACTTCCGGGAGCGCCACAATAGGCGGATAGGGAACCTAAGCCGAGCCACAGGCTCACACCCATGGTCATGTCCTCCAATCGCCTGCAGCGCTGGCTGCCCACTCTTCTTTTCGTAGCAGCAAGCGCCATGTCCGTTGGCGCGGGCGCGCAGATCCAACTGAAATCGTCCAGCGGCGCAGCCATGGGCAGTGTCGGCAGTGCGGGCAGCAGCACCGTCACCACGCCACATGTGCAGGCCGAGCTGATCGCGCAGGCACCCGATGGCATCGGCCCCGGCAAGCCGTTGCTGCTCGGATTGCAGATCACGCACCAGCCCGAGTGGCACACCTACTGGAAGAACCCCGGCGACTCGGGCCTGCCCACGCAGTTCGAATGGAAGCTGCCCGAAGGCATGGACGCGGGCGAGATCGCCTGGCCCGTGCCGCACAAGATTCCGCTCGGCTCGCTGGCCAACTACGGCTATGAAAACACCGTGCTGCTGCCCGTGCCGATGACGGTGGCGAGCACCTTCAGCCCCGGCCCGCTCGCCAAGGATGTGACCTTCCAGTTGCAGGCGACCTGGCTGGTCTGCCGCAAGGAATGCATCCCCGAAGAAGGCACGTTCACGCTGCAGGTGCCGGTGCAGGGCACGACGGCGCTGAACTCCGCCGCGTTTGAGGCTGCCGCCAAGGCGCATCCCAAGCATCTGTCCGCCGACGCGAGCGCCAAGGGCTCGGTCAAGGTCGATGGCGACGCGATCAACGTGCGCGTGGCTGGTTTGCCCACAGAACTCAAAGGCAAGACGCTCGCCTTCTTCCCCGAAACCGAGGCCGTGATCGAGACCGCCGCCGACTACAGCCAGCAATGGGACGGCGACGTGTGGACCGCGCGCGTGAAGCTGGCCAAGCAGCGCAGCGAAAGCCCGTCGCCCATGCCCATCGTGCTGGCGAGCGACGGTCAGGGCTGGCGCGCCGAATTGCCAGTCGATGGCGGCTGGCCGCAGACGGCGGACCGCGCCGTCGTGTCGCCCGCGCTCGAAGCCGCGCTCAAGGCCAATGCACAACTTGGTGGTGGTGCCGCTGCAGCACCCGCGCCCTCGTCGATTTCCGCTGCGCCACTCGGCATCTGGCTCACCGCGCTGTTCGGTGCGTTGATCGGCGGTTTGATCCTCAACCTCATGCCCTGCGTGTTCCCAGTGCTCGCGATCAAGGTAGTCGGCTTTGCGCAGCACTCGCAGGACCGCCGCGCGCACCGCACCAGCGGACTGGCCTACACCGCTGGTGTGATCATGTCGTTCCTCGCGCTTGGCGCGCTCATGCTCGGCCTGCGTGCGGCGGGCGAAGCCGTGGGCTGGGGGTTCCAGTTGCAGTCACCTGGCGTGGTCGCGGCGCTGGCCGCGCTGTTCACCATCATCGGTTTGAACCTCGCGGGCGTGTTTGAATTCGGCCGCATGCTGCCTTCATCCTTGGCGAGCATGCAGGCCAAGCATCCGGTGGCGGATTCGTTTCTCACCGGCATTCTGGCCGTGGCCGTCGCATCGCCCTGCACCGCGCCGTTCATGGGTGCATCGCTGGGTCTGACCTCGACGCTTCCGGCCTTCCAGGCACTGGCGATTTTTGCGGCGCTGGGTTTCGGTCTGGCGCTGCCTTATCTGCTGGCCAGCTTCATCCCCGCCGTCGCGCGCGCCATGCCGCGTCCCGGTGCGTGGATGGACACGCTGCGCCGTTTCATGGCCTTCCCGATGTTCGCAACTGTCGTCTGGCTGGTCTGGGTGCTCGGCCAGCAAAGCGGCATCAACGGCGCGGCTGCGCTGCTGGCGATTCTGGTGGCGCTGGCGATGGCGATCTGGGCGCTGTTCTCGCTCACCGGCAAGAGCCGCATGATCCTCGCGCCGATCTCGGTGCTGGTGCTCGCCGTGCTGGCCTGGAGCTGGGCTCCGCGCGTCACGCAGATGCTGCCCGAGCCCTCCGCTGTAGTGGCAGAAACCAGCGACGCGAATGCATGGCGTGCATGGCAAAGCGGCCTGCCCGAGCAGCTTGTCGCACAAGGTCAGCCGGTGTTCGTGGACTTCACCGCCGCATGGTGCGTGACCTGCCAGTACAACAAGACCACCACGCTGGCCGATGCCGATGTGGTGCGCGACTTTGCCGACAAGAAGGTTGCCCTGCTGCGCGCCGACTGGACACGCCGCGATCCGCAAATCACCGCCGCCTTGCGCCAACTGGGCCGCAGCGGCGTGCCCGTCTACGTGCTCTACGCACCCGGCAAGCCGCCCGTCGTGTTGACCGAATTGCTCAGCAAGAGCGAGGTGCAATCTGCCCTGTCGGCGCTGTAGAAATTGATGCAGCGCTTATAAGAACCTGTTCACGATCTCCGCGGTGCCGCGCCAGCGACTTTGCGGGATGGGATGCAAGGCGCAATACCGCAGCAATAGCCGTGCTATTGCGAGGATTTGCAACGCCGCAGACCGCCCGCAAAGGCACTGGCCCTTCGGGTTGGGGCGAAATCGGGCGATTTTGGCGCGCTGGCTCTTGCATGGGCACGAGCCCATGCGGCGACCCATCACTCCAAACTCATCCCGATTGCGCCCCAACGCGGCATCGTGGAGATCGTGAACAGGTTCTAAGGGTAATCCCCTGCGCGGAAGGCGCTTGGCCTACAAGCAACCTGGTTCACAAAGTTCTAGACTGAGGACGTCCGAGGAACCCTGCAACCAATCCACACAAGGCGTCGCAGCGGCCGCGTCAACCCTCGGATGAGTCCCACAGGAGCACCCTGACGAGAGTGGCCACTGCCCGCCCTGTTCGCGCACAGGAGGTGGGCCATGCTTGCAACTTCATCGCACAATCCGATTCACCGTCACCCGTCGCAACGCAGCAGAAACCTGCTGTTGGCGATCGCGCTGGCGAGCTTGGCCGTTGCAGGTTTTGTACTGCCGTTTGTATGGGATGTGCTGGCCGCCGTCGACGCCCTGCCCAAGATGGCATGGCTCACCGACATCCTTTCGCGCTCGCCCGTGGTCAGTTGGGTGCTGATGTTCTTCTGGGGCGCGACGATTCCGCTGATGCTGCTGTTCACGCTGCACCAGTCGCCGCATCACCGCGTGCGCAACATCCTCGGCGTGCTGGTGCTGATGTTCATCGCCATCACCTGGTATGTGCACATGACGCCCGCCTTCCGCTGCGACGTGCTGTATCCCCAAGCGGAACTGGCCTGCAGCGCACTGCGCTGGGGGTTCAGCACCAGCCTCGGGTTGGCGACCGCCGCTTATGTGTTCAGCATCTTCGTGATCGCGTTTTCGTCGATTGGCTTTCTCGCCCAGTGCATCAGCGACAAGCCGGAAGCGCATGCATAAAAATCAGCTTCGAGAATCACGGCAAAACACGCGGGGGCTTTGCGGTTGGCGCAGCCCCCGCATTTCGTAAAATGGGCGTCGGGTGTCCTTGAGCAATCAGGCTTGGGGCAGGTTTGTTCAGCGCAGGTCGGGCCGCCGGCGCACATGAAGAAAGTTGTCGAATTCACGCTGCACGCAGCCGTGGGTTCGGACCTGTTCCATCCATGACCCAGACCTCCACCCGCAGGCCTGCGGCTTCGCGCCCGCCTGCCTTGCTTTCCTTTGCAGATCGCACCGCCGCCCTCCTCTCGCGCCACTTGCATTCCGACGCCGCTGGCGGCGTGGTCCTGCTGCTCGCAGCCGCTGCAGCGCTCCTCTGGGCCAACTCGCCCGCGCAGCATTCGTACCACGCGCTCTGGCATGCGATGCTGGGCTTTTCAGTTGGCGATTTCCAGTTCACGCAAAACGTGCACTTCTGGGTGAACGACGTGCTGATGACGGTGTTCTTTCTCATCGTCGGCATGGAGATCCGCCGCGAAATGCACAGCGGCGCGCTGGCCGAGCCACGTCAGGCCTTGCTGCCCATGCTGGCCGCGCTCGGCGGTGTGGCCGTGCCTGCGTTGGTCTACATCGCGCTCGTTCCTTCGGGCGCAGACAACGCCGTCCTGATCAACGGCTGGGCGATTCCCACCGCTACCGACATCGCCTTCGCCGTCGGCGTGCTCGCGCTGCTCGGTCGCGGATTGCCGCCTGCGTTGCGCGTGTTTCTGCTCACGCTCGCCATCATCGATGACCTCGTCGCCGTGCTCATCATCGCGCTGTTCTACTCGGGTGGATTGCAGTGGAGCATGCTGCTGATCGCGGCGCTCGGGCTGCTCGGCGTGTATGGCCTGCAGGCGCTGGGCGTGCGCCGCGCATGGTTCTATGTGCTGCCGGGCGCGGTGCTCTGGTGGGGCATCTGGCAGACCGGCGCGCACCCGACGCTCGCGGGCGTGGTGCTTGGTTTGATCACCCCCGTGCATGTGCTGCAGGGCCGCGAAAGCGCTGCGCCCGTGCAGCGCGTGGCCGCATCGCTGCACCCGTGGGTGACGTTCGGAATCATGCCGCTGTTCGCCCTCGCCAACGCGGGCGTGAGCCTGCAGGCCGATGCGTCCAACGCCGCCAGCACCGCGAGTACTGCAACCCACCACATCATGGTCGCCGTGGCCGCAGCACTGCTGATCGGCAAGCCGCTGGGCGTGGTGCTGATGAGCTGGCTGGCCGTGCGGCTGCGCATCTGCGCACTGCCGCCGCAGATGCGCTGGTCGCACATGCTGCTGGCAGGACTGCTGGCGGGCATCGGCTTCACCATGGCGATCTTCATCGCCACGCTGGCCTTTGCCGATTCCGAACTGCTGAACGCGGCCAAGCTCGGCGTGCTCGCGGCGTCGGCCTGCGCGGCGGTGCTGGGTCTTGGCCTGGGTCTGTTGCTCAAAAGACAAGATCGGTATTTGCAGCCATAAACCGCTAAACTGCTGCGACACACATTCTGTTGCACATGCACTCCTTACAGCCCGACCTCCTCACCGCGTTCGGCATGACGGCCCTGGCGGCCTTCACCGTCTCGTGGGTGATGTGGATGCTTGGTCGTCAGCACTGGCAGCAAGGCATGTCGCAAGCCGTGCTGAGCACGTCGCTGTTCGGGCTGGCCTATGTGTTCTTTGCACTGCAAAGCAAGCTCGGCGTGGTCGAGCTGCAGGCCACGTCCAAGACGCTGATCAGCGCCGCCATGGCCGCATTCACCATTGCGCTGCAACGCTTTCGGCAAAGCACCGATCTGGCGCGCGACAGCGCCACAGTGCTGCTGCCGCTGCTCGGGTCACTGGCTCTGGCCGTGATGTTTCTGCCCAAGGACCTTCCGGCGTTCAACCGCATGCAGACCATCGTCACCATGCTGCAGACCGGCTACACGCTGACCGTGCTGTACCGCATGCGCGCCAACACGCCAGGCACCGGCTGGTTGCTGGTCACCGGCGCTACCTGCGTGCAGTTGCTTGCCATCCTGCCGCTGGCCTTTGCGGGCCACCGGCCCTCGCCCACCTTCGGCACTGAAGCGCCCCTCGGCAGCCTGCTGGCCACCTGGGCCGTGTGTCTGATGCTGTTTCTCAAGCTGGTAGTCACCTCCATCGGCTTTCTCGTCATGCTGCGCGACCGCCAATTCGCGCTGGAGCGCCACAAGGCGCAGCTCGATCCGCTCACCCAACTGCTCAACCGCACGGCACTCGTGCGCGACATGAACAAGCTGATGGCCGCCGCTGCAAGCAGCAGCAAGCCGCTGTCGGTGATGGTGCTCGACATCGACCACTTCAAACGCATCAACGACCAGCACGGTCATCTGGTCGGCGATCAGGTCATCCGTCAGGTCGCCCAGACACTGCAGCAGCAATCGCGCGGCAAGGACATCGTTGCGCGCTACGGCGGCGAAGAGTTCGTGCTGGTGCTGCCCGACACCGACCCCGACGAAGCGCAGATAGCCGCACAGCGCTTTTGCCGAGGCATTCGCAACACACCGCTGATCCTGGACTCGGGTGAAAAAATCAACGTCACCGTCAGCGTCGGCATCCACTCGGGCGTGCCCGCACCGCAGGCCCACTGGGAAGCGCTCGTGGCCGCAGCCGACGCAGCCATGTACAACGCCAAGCGCAGCGGGCGTGATCGGGTGGTCGTCGCGGCCTCGTCATTCAAGGCCGCGCAAGCAAAAAGCGCCATCTGACACAGCAACGCCGAGGCAAGCGCAGCGCGCTTGGCTATGATCCGCCCATGCGCTGCTTGAACTGCCATCGACAGATAGAAGAAGGCTCCATCTGCCCTGACTGCCGGACGAGGCAAGCGCAGCCATCCGACGAACAGCCCAACGGCCTCTCGAACGGCTTCATGTGGTTTCTGCTGCTGACCGTCGTCGCAACTGCGTTCCTGGTGATCGCCAAATACCAAGGCCAGCCCGAGCTGTGGATGTGGACCGCGCTGATCGGCGTGACCTTGCTGCTGATCCTGCTGGAGTGCATTCGCAGATTCATCGCTCACCAGAAAAAACGGGCATCGGTGCCACCACCGAAAAGAACCTGGCAATCTCCGATCTACCCTTACCAGACCTATGAACTGGCAGAACCGCGCCTGTCCGATTTCGGCAAGTACCAGTGTCCGCAATGCCATAAGCATTTCGAACAATGGGAAGACGCCAAGCCAGAAAACGCCTCCTCGTGGTGGAAATTCATACTCCCCGAGCCCGCTTGCCCGCACTGCAAGACGCTGCTGCGCTGGCAGGTCTGGCCGCAACCGAGCACGCGCGAAGTGCTCTGCTGGCAGATCAGCAGCTTCTGCATGGCGTTGATCTTCATGCTGATCACATTCCATCAACTTGAACTGACGACGCAATGGTCTGAAGTGCTGATCGCCATCGCCAAGCTAGGCTGCCAGGTGCTCTGGATTCTGCTGATGACGCAGACGACGACGTCACCCGTACGGCCCAACTGGAGAACAGGCCGCTGGCTCCCCGCCAACGCTGCCGAGCCCGAGAAACAATCGCGCCGATGGATGGGCTGGTTGGGCATCCTCCTCTTGTTGGGAGTCGGCTGGCTTGTCTGGAAAATTCCCCTCCCCGCGCCCATGCTCGCACCGGCCATTCTCCTGCTTGCAGGCATGGCACTGCTGACAGGCATGAGCGCCGCTTTTCTCGCAGCGCGTATGCAGCGCAAAGCAAAGCCCGCCTCGCCGAAATGATTTGGTGATCACGGCAACGACCGCTATATTGCACTGCAACGCCAACACCGGAGTCCGCCATGAACACCCTGTGCCGTCGCAGCCTGATCGCATCCGCCGCGCTGCTTGCCTTCGCTACATCCATGCCCGCTTTCGCGGTAGCGACCGTAGGGCAGAAAGCGCCTGACTTCGCGCTGCAGGACACCAGCGGCAAAGCCGTGAAGCTGTCCGATTTCAAGGGCAAAAACGTGGTGCTGGAGTGGACCAATCCGGGCTGTCCGTTTGTGCGCAAGCATTACGAAAGCGGCAACATGCCCGAGACGCAGAAAGCGGCGCTAGCGCAAGGCGCGGTGTGGCTGGCGGTGAACTCCACCGACATGGCGAGTGGTGACTACCTCGAACCCTCCAAGCTCGCGAAATGGATTGCCGATCACAAGGGCGCGCCCAGCGCCACGCTGATGGACGAGGATGGCGTAATCGGCAAGGCCTACGGCGCGCGCACCACGCCGCACATGTACATCATCGATCCACAAGGCACGCTGGTGTATGCGGGCGGCATCGACAGCATTCCTTCGGCACGCAAGGAAGACATCGCCAAGGCCACGAACTATGTGAAGACGGCGCTGGCCGACATAGCGGCGAACAAGCCGATTGCGCAAGCCAGCACCAAGCCTTACGGCTGCAGCGTGAAGTACAAGGACTGATTGCGAAAACGGCAGTCACCTACGCGATCACCTACGTAACGCACCCGATTTCCGTAGGCAGGCATGCGCCCTACACTCGGGCCATGCTTCAAACTCCCGATACCGTCAGCACGCTGCGCGATGTTCTCACGCACTGTCGCACCCTCGCCGTGGTGGGCCTGTCGCCGCAATGGCACCGCCCCAGCCACTTCGCCGCCAAGTACATGCAGGCGCATGGTTACCGCATCATTCCGGTGAATCCGCTGGTCGCCAAGGAAGGCGGCGAGATACTTGGAGAGAAGGCTTATGCGAGCGTCACCGAGGCCGCCGAAGCGCTGCATAAGACCGGCGTGAAAATCGACATGGTGGACTGCTTTCGCAAGAGCGAAGACATTCCGCCGCTCGCCGACGAGGCGATTGCCATCGGCGCGAAATGCCTGTGGCTGCAGTTGGGCGTGTTCAACGAACCGGCAGGTCTGAAGGCCGAAGCCGCTGGTCTGCAAGTCATTCAGAACCGCTGCGTGAAGATCGAACATGCGCGCCTGTTCGGTGGGCTCGGCTGGATGGGCGTGAACACCAAGGTCATCTCCGCCAAGCGCCTGCAACAGTTGCCGTATTGATGAGTGAACACTTTCCCATGACAGATTCCAAACCCCACAACGGCGACCGCGAATTCGGTTTCGGCACCCGCGCCATCCATGCCGGTGCACAGCCCGACCCAGTGACCGGCGCGCGCGCCACGCCGATTCACCAGACCACCAGCTTTGTGTTCGATAACGCCGAACACGCATCGAGCCTGTTCAATCTGCAGACCTTCGGCAACGTCTACAGCCGCATCAGCAACCCGACCGTGGCAGTGTTCGAAGAGCGCATTGCCAGCCTCGAAAACGGCCGCGCAGCGATGGCCTGCGCCAGCGGCATGGCCGCGCAAATGGCGGCTTTGCTGGCGATTCTGAAACACGGCGATCACATCGTGGCCGCGTCCACGCTGTATGGCGGAACCGTCGGCCAGCTCGGCGTGGGCTTCTCGCGCATGGGCATCGAGACCACGTTCGTCGATCCGTCCGATCCCGAGAACTTTGCGCGCGCGATCCGCCCCAATACGCGCGCCGTGTATGGCGAGACCATCGGCAATCCGCTGGTCAACGTGCTCGACATCGCGGCGATTGCCGAGGTCGCACATGCGCACGGCCTGCCGCTCATCATCGACAACACGGTGGCCAGCCCCTACCTGTGCAACCCGATTGCGCTGGGGGCCGACATCGTCGTGCACAGCGCCACCAAATACATCGGCGGACACGGCACGACCATGGGCGGCGTGATCGTCGAAGGCGGCAAATTTCCGTGGGACAACGGCAAGTTCCCCGAGATGGTGGAGCCCAGCCGCGCCTACCACGGCGTGAAGTTCTACGAGACCTTCGGCGACTTCGGCTACACGATGAAGGCGCGCATGGAGGTCAACCGCACCTTCGGCGGCGTGCTCTCGCCGATGAACGCGTGGCAGTTGCTGCAGGGCGCGGAAACGCTGCATCTGCGCATGCGCGAGCACTGCCGCAATGCGCTCGCAGTGGCCAAGCATCTTGACCAGCATCCGCTGGTCGAATGGGTGAACTATCCGGGACTCGCCAATTCGCCGTACTTCGATCTGGCGAAAAAACAGTTCCGCAGCGTCGATGGCAATCCGGGCGCATCCGGCATCCTCACGTTCGGCGTGAAGGGCGGCGCGGCAGCGGGCGAGAAGTTCATCGACGCCTGCGAGTTCCTGAGCCATCTCGCCAACATTGGCGATGCGAAAACGCTGGTGATCCATCCCGCATCGACCACGCACCGTCAGCTCACCGACGAGGAATTGCAGAAGGCCGGGGTTTCGCCCGATATGGTGCGACTCTCGGTCGGTATAGAAGAGGTGGACGACATCCTCTGGGACATCGATCAGGCGCTGACCCGATCACAGCGCTGATCCGGCCACTACGCTGCGGCAGGGGACAAAAAACAAGCAGGAGACATGCATGAACCGCCCCGCCCATACAGACATCGACATCGACATCGACATCGACATCGATCTCCGCAGCTTGCGGGTCGTCCATTCGATCACCGAACTCAAGGCCGAGGACGCTGGCTGCATTGCCGTCAGCGGCTCGCACGGCGGACTGTCTGCCGCGCGCTATGCGGTGGCAGCGCGGCCGCTGCTCAGCGTGTTCAACGACGCGGGGATCGGCAAGGACGACGCGGGCATTGCCGGTCTCGCACTGCTGCAACTGCACGGGCTCGCGGCATGCACCGTGAGCCACAACAGCGCCTGCATCGGCGACGCGCACAGCACGCTCAACGAGGGTGTCATCCAGCATATGAACAACGCCGCCCGGGCGCTGGGAGTCGCGCCGGGGCAGCGTTGTGTGGAGGTGGTCGAGGCGCTTCGATCGACGAAGCGCTGACGCTCACTTCTTGACGGCCTTTTCGACCTTGTTGGCCAGATCGCCTGCAGCCGCTTCGGCCTTGCCCAGGTTCTTCTCGATGTTGCCTTCCACCTGCATCTTGGTGTTGCCAACGGCCTTGCCCACGGCCTCCTTCACGGCTCCCTTGGCTTCTTCGATGCGACCGGTCACTTGTTCCTTCTTCATGCTCAAACTCCTTGCTTGCGGTGGTGGTTGAAAAACCGAACTCGGTTGCTTCACTGTGCCTGCGATCCCCAGCCAAGCGCATCGGAGCAGGAGCCAGTGCCGTGTCATCCAAGGCCGACAGGACTGGTGTCTTAACAAGGATCAAGACTCAAGCCGGTGAAATGCCAAGGTGTTTGGTCACAGCCTGCGACAATTGCGGAATGAGCAGCTTTCCAACCCTCTCCAACGACCAGTTCCTGCGTGCCTGCCGTCGTCAGGCCACCGACTACACACCCTTGTGGCTGATGCGCCAGGCAGGCCGCTACCTGCCGGAGTACAAGGCCACGCGCGCCAAGGCGGGCAGCTTCATGGGTCTGGCCACGAATGTGGACTACGCGACCGAAGTGACCCTGCAGCCGCTGGAGCGCTTTCCGCTTGACGCCGCGATTCTGTTCAGCGACATCCTCACCGTGCCCGACGCCATGGGTCTGGGCCTGTCGTTCGCCGAAGGCGAAGGCCCGCGCTTTGCCAAGGTGGTGCGCGACGAGGCCGCCGTGGCCGAGCTGGCCGTGCCGGACATGGACAAGCTGCGCTATGTGTTCGATGCCGTCACCAGCATCCGCCACGCGCTGAATGGCCGCGTGCCGCTGATCGGCTTCTCGGGCAGCCCGTGGACGCTGGCCTGCTACATGGTCGAGGGCAAGGGCAGCGACGACTACCGCCTCGTCAAGTCGCTGATGTATTCCCGCCCGGACCTGATGCACCGCATTCTGGAAGTCAACGCCGACAGCGTCGCCGCCTACCTGAACACCCAGATCGACGCGGGCGCGCAGGCCGTGATGATTTTCGACAGCTGGGGGGGCGTGCTCGCCGATGGCGCTTTCCAGCAGTTCAGCCTGGCCTACACCAAGCGCGTGCTCGCGAAATTGAAGCGCACGGGCGTGGATGGCACGGACGTGCCGCGCATCGTGTTCACCAAGGGCGGCGGCATCTGGCTGGAAGACATGAAACCGCTGGACTGCGAAGTGCTGGGCCTCGACTGGACGGCCAACCTCGGCAAGGCCCGCGCCATCGTGGGTGACAGCAAGGCGCTGCAAGGCAACATCGACCCAAACGTGCTGTTCGCGCCGCCAGAAAAGGTCGCGGAGCAGGCCAAGGCCGTGCTGGAGAGCTTCGGCACGCCGCACACAGACAAAACAACGACTGGCCCGACCCACATCTTCAATCTGGGCCACGGCATCAGCCAGTTCACGCCGCCCGAGCATGTCGCTGCGCTCGTGGAAGCGGTGCATGGCCATTCGCGCGCCATGCGTCAATCGGCTGCGGCAAAAGCGGGCTGACCGATACCCGGACCGGGATGCTTTCATGCTCCCGGTCATGTACTTATGCACAAATTTTGTGGTGCGGCATCCGTAAAACAATCTGTTGCACGAATCTTCTCAAGGGCCATCATCCCATTTGGATGACTTTTCAAGCCCTTGATTTTAAAAGACTTTTTCAACCCTCAAGAAGACCGTCAGAAGCCCTCAATCGACGCATTCGCCACGCCCAGCAAGGGCTTGGCGGTCGATATCAACAAAGTTATCCACAGAAATTTGAAGTTTTGGTGCTTTCTCACCCAAAATCAATCACTTAGCGCCCAAACCGCAAGCAAAATCCCGACTTCCTGATGTGTTGCTAGCACAAATTTCCAGCTTGGATAGACCTTGACATCGCAGTTGTGCACATGTTTGAGCGAGCGAGATGGGTCGCGCAAGCTTGTTGAGGGCGAACGGATCAGCCTAACGCACTGCAACATAAATGATTGATTTTCTTGAACATTTCTTCAATCGTGACGTGCATCAAGTGACATCGAGAGGCGGCAACATTTGAGTACACAGAAAACCGCTCGCCAGTAGTTAACAAAGTTATCCACAGAATTGACTTTCGGTTGTGGAAAATCAGTGTTTTCACCATGGTGCCTGGAAAAAGCGCATGATCGGACGCCTCGCGTCTGGCCCGTGCCGCACCGCATCCGATCCCTCACCCAACCCCTCACCTGTCACCGCCCAGTTTCCGCTTTGACGGCCCCATGACCACAGCGACCGCAGACAATCCTCCCACCGCGTCCACCACCGAACACGCCGCGAGCCACGCGCTCTGGGTGGCGGTGGCCACGCCCGCACACAGCAGCGTGTCGGAGCCGCTGTCGTACCTGAGCCCCACGCCCCTGCCGCCCGGAACCCTCGTGCGCGTGCCTTTGGGCCGCCGCGAGGTGCTGGGCGTGGTCTGGGATGCGCCTGAAGGCAGCGCGGCCGAATTGCCCGAGGGCGTGCGAACCCGCTCCATCGCGGGCGTGCTCGAAGGCATCACCCCCTTGAGCGAAAGCTGGCGACGGCTGACCGCCTTCACCGCGCGCTACTACCAGCGCGCGCTGGGCGAGGTGGCGCTGGCCGCCCTGCCGCCGCAACTGCGCGATCTCACGCCCGAGCAGATGGCGCGGCGCATCAAGCGCAAGGCCAAGGCGGACAGCAAGAACGCCGCCAGCCCCGAAGCGGCTGCTGCGCCAGCGCCCATCCATTTGTCCGACGAACAACAGCAGGCCACCCAGCAGATCGCCACCGAGCCGGGGCCATTCCTGCTCTATGGCAGCACGGGCAGCGGCAAGACCGAGGTCTATCTGCACAGCGTGGAACGGGTTCTCGCGGCCAATCCAGAGGCTCAGGCGCTGGTGATGGTGCCGGAAATCAATCTCACGCCGCAGCTCGAAGCGCGCTTTCTCGAACGCTTTGCGCCCATCTACGGCGAGTCGGCCGTGGTGTCGATGCACAGCGGCATGACCAACCCGCAGCGCCTCAAAAGCTGGATCGCAGCCCATACCGGCGAGGCGCGCATCGTGCTCGGCACGCGCATGGCCGTGTTCGCCAGCATGCCGGGCCTCGCGCTCATCGTGGTCGATGAGGAACACGACGCCAGCTACAAGCAGCAGGAAGGCGCGCGCTACTCCGCCCGCGATCTGGCCGTGTGGCGCGCGCGCGAGCAGAACGCCAAGGTGATTCTGGGCAGCGCCACGCCATCGCTGGAAAGCTGGCACGCCAGCCGCCCGCCCAGCAAGGAAGACCCGCAAGGCGGCCGCTACCTGCGCTTGAACATGCCCAGCCGCATCGGCGCTGCCGAACTGCCGCGCGTGCGCTTGGTCGACATGGGCCAGCAACCCAAGGGTTCGGTGTTTTCACCGCCGCTGCTGCAGGCCATCACCGAGCGTGTGGAACGCGGCGAGCAATGCCTGGTGCTGCTCAACCGCCGTGGCTTCGCGCCCGTTTTGCATTGCAAGGATTGCGGCTGGAAAAGCGATTGCCCGCATTGCAGCGCACACCAGGTGTTCCACAAGATCGACCGCACGCTGCGCTGCCACCACTGCGGCTTCACACAGCGCGTGCCACACGCCTGCCCGAGTTGCGGCAATGTGGACATCTCGCCCATGGGGCGCGGCACCGAGCAGCTCGAAGAGCAACTCGCCGCCCTGCTGCGCAACGTGATCACGCCCGAGCGCCGCGCCGCCCGCGTGGCGCGCATCGACGCCGACACCACCAAGGCCAAGGGCGCGCTCGAAGAACAGCTTGCCGCCGTGCACAGCGGCGAGGTCGATGTGCTGGTCGGCACCCAGATGGTCGCCAAGGGCCACGACTTCCGCCGCATCACGCTGGTCGCCGCTGTGCAGCCCGATGGCGCGCTTTTCAGCAGCGACTTCCGCGCGCCCGAACGCCTGTTCGCGCTGCTCATGCAGGCAGCAGGACGCGCCGGACGCGACGCAAACTACATCGCAGCGCAAGGCGGCAAGCCGCCCGAGATGTGGATTCAGACCTGGCACCCCGAGCACAGCCTCTACACCTCACTGCGTCAGCACGACTACCCTCGGTTCGCCGCAGAGCAATTGGACGAACGCCGCGATGCAGGCATGCCGCCCTTCGCCTATCAGGCGCTGGTGCGGGCCGACGCCCGCACGCAAGAAGCCGCGCAGGCCTTTCTGCACGCCGTGAGCAACGCCGCACGCGAGCAGCAGTTGCCGGGCCTCGACCATGTCTTTCTGTTCCCGCCCGTGCCCATGGCCGTGCAGCGCGTGGCCAACGTGGAACGCGCACAGATGCTCATCGAAAGCACCAACCGCAGCGCGCTGCAGCATTTCCTTGCCGCCTGGCAAAGCGTGCTGCACGCCGCCCGCGCCGACCACAAGGCCGTGATCCGCTGGCTGGTGGATGTGGACCCGCAGGCGATCTGAAGCAGCCTCAGGTCTCGATCAACGCAGCGCCGCGACGACGCGCGCCCACCCCATGCGCTGGGCGAGTTCCAGCGCTGTGTCGCCTTGCGGCGTGCGCAGGGTGTGCGCGTCGGCACCCAGCTTGTACAAGACCTCCACGGGCGCGAGATTGCCTGCCAGCGCGTCGCGCTGCAGCAGCGTCCAGCCGTCATCGAACACCTGCGTCACCATGTCCGGCTGTTCCTTCAAATCCGTGGCGTAGCGCTCGCGCATGTTCTCGCTCATCGGATGCTCTTTTTCGCGGGCCAGACGCATGGCTTCATCGAAGGGCAGACCGGCGGGCTCGGGCGCTTTTTTCCACAGGCGGCTCAGGCCGGTAGGCTTCTCTGGCGCGGGATTGTCATAGGACGTGATGTTGCACAGCGCGGGATCGGGAAACGGCTGGCCCCAGGCCTTGTCGTGCTCGGCACGTTCGCGCTCGGACATGCTGGCGCGAATCGCCTGCACCGTGAAGCCGCCACACAGCACGCCGACGCTGGTGTACATCCAGTCCTCCAGATCCGCGAGCGGAGCAGACACTTCCGTGCCAGCTTGCAGATGCGGAATGAAATTGGCACTGTTGAGCAGCTCGCCGCTCAGCGTGTGTCCGTCGAACTGCACATCGCCCACCCACATGTGCTCGACCTGCGGCGCGTTGTGCTTGGCCTGCACTTCGGCACTCACCGCAAACGGCAATTTGATGGCCGCGAAATCCAGCCCCGGAATGATGCGCCGGTACTCCCACGACAGCTCGCGCCAGAAGAACGGAAAGCTCTGCTGCGCGCGCTCGATTGCGCGTTGCATCGCTGGATCGTGTTGTTCACCGTTCATTCGCGTTCTCCTTTTGAAATGGAAGGCTTGGTCAACGGTTGCCGCATCACGACGCATCCGCGTAAGCGAGGTGCACGCCGCAATGCAGGCAACGGAATAGATAGGCGCTCAGATCGCCATCTTCGGTGATGAGGGGAAGCGTCGATTCGTCGCAGCCGTCATCCAGCACCGCCTCCGTGGCATCGGGCAAATCCTTGAGACGATCCCAACCCACGCGCCCCAGAAACGCCGCCGCATCGCCGCAGTGCGTGAGCCAGCGCTCCGTCTGCCAGGCAGTGAAACCGGGGGTGCGCTGATCGACTTCTTCGGCCACTGCGTCGGGCACAGTGCCTTCGATGTCGCCCGCAAAGCGCGAGCCGAATTTGCGTGCTGCGCTGCCGTCGGCAATGCACCACGGGCACAGATTCGGCGGCTGGTCGCCCAAGCCATAAGGCTCGCTTTCGTAGATCCAGCCGGTGCGCAATCCGCAGCACGGGCAGACCAGCGAATGGTTCTTGCGGATGGAGCCGGTCGCCACCGGATCGGGGTGATAACGAAACACCGGGAGTTCGCTTGCTGACCGCAGTCGCGACCCCGGTCCGGGCTTTGGTTTCTGTCCAAGCAACATGGGATCGACCGGCGTCGGCAGGGGTTCGGCCACGCCGTTCTGACGCCACAGCATGGTCGTCAATTGGCCTGAGTTGGCCGAGTCCGGCAGCAGCACAAGCCGCGTGGTTGGCGACCAGGCACGCGCCACGACGACCGCCCCTTGCGGCACGCCCGCAGCCGCTTTGTGCAACTGCTGCGTGTGCCAGGCCATGTCTTCCGCCGTGCGCGTGCGGCTCTTGCGATCGGTGCGATCGAGCACCGGCAGAAAGCGCCATTCGTTGCGCGTCAATCCCTGTCGGTCATCGACTTCCCAGCCGTTCTCGATCAGCAATCGACTGCGCAGCCATTCCGGCAAAGCGCAGCCAATCGCCGCTTCGCACGCGGCCACATCCTGTTCGGTTGCGGGTGCTGGGCGTCGTGGCGCTGCTGCGGTCTTTGCGGTCATGCGTTCGGTTTTGGCTTATTCCTCATCCGCCTTGCACAGCTTGGGCAGGGCTTTGTCGATCTTGCCGCCGTCGCCGTAGCAGTGCCACAGCACCTTGCCTTCGTCTTCCGAAGGAACGATGTTGAACGTGCCCAGCTTGGTATCGACGCTCAGGCTCATGCGGCTGGAGTCGTATTCGAAACCGGCGGACTGGGAGGCCGAGATGCCAGCGTCTTCAAGCGTGTCGGGCACTTCTTCCTTGCTGATGTAGTACTCGCCGAGTGCCGCGCGCGCTGCTGCGGATTGCGTCCAATAGTTGGTCAGATCGGCGCGCGTCTTGTACTCGTTGTAGGCGGGAATGGCCGTTGCAGCGAGCACGCCGATGGCGGCCACCATCACCATCAGAATGCCGAGTCCCGCAGCGCCGCCACCCAGACGGCCAGCGTATGGGATGAAGAACGCGAAGATGTACGAAAACGGGTTGCGGCCCGGCATCTTGATCTCGGGGTTCAGGATGCGCGCAACGCGCTTGGTGAGCCACGGGTAGCCGCTGATCAGCTCGTGCAGATCGGCGAAGAAGCCACGGTTGCTCATGGTCTGACGCGCGTAGTTCACGAGGTTCACCAGACGCCACTTGTCCGAGCCAGCGGCCAGCACGGCCATGGCGCGTGCGGCCACTTCGGACGTCGAGCAGCAGGCGCGACCGTGCATGTCGCAGGTGTATTCCTTGGCACGCGAGTAGGCCGCGCCGATGAGCGGCAGCCACAGCACCGGAGCGCGCCAGATGTGACCCGTCAGGTGACCTTGCTTGATGTGGCCGAGTTCATGGCCGAAGTAGAAATTGACGCCATCGGGAAGGTCGTTCATCGCATCCACGGTGTCCGACAGCACGATCACGAATTCGCGGCCCAGAAAGCGCGTGGCAAACGCGTTCATCATGCCGTCGCCTTGCAGCAGATAGGCTTCTGGCGGCTCCTTGATGCCCAGCTTTTCGCAGCAGCCGAGGTATTGCGCATAGAGCTGCGGCAGTTGGTCCTCCGACAGCTTCACTCCCGTGCCGCGCAGCCAGGCGATGAGCGCCGATTGCGCGAACAGATAACCGATGAAACCGAACAGCACGTAGATCAGCGCCACGCCCAGCGTGCCGACGATCAACAGAATCCAGACGATGATGCCCAGCACCAGCGTGAGTGTGCCCAGCGTTTTTTCGCGCGGATAAACCAGTTTGTCCATTGCTCTCCCTCTCGATATGACATTGCTGCAAAAGTGTGCGTATTCTGCTCAGAGCCTCGTGACAACTCAATATCGAATTGATAGCAAAAAGCAATCGAACGTAGCCACCATAAGCAGCTCAGAGAGGCGCAAGCACTTCCGCCTTGTCAGCGATTCGACCGCATGACGTTTCGCCGCCACACTTTAAGGATCAGGTAAGCAATGACTCCACTGCGAGCCAGCACGCGCACCTGCCGTTGTTCAGGGTATGCACCAATGCATTTGCGCAAGCACGAGGAGCATCGTGCGAGGTTCACTGCGCGCAGCCCACAAGGCATCAGTCGTGCAGGAAATCCTCTTCATCTGGAGTAAACATGCTTGTCCAAGCCTACTTTCGCAAATCTGTTGCAGCCACCGCGCTCGCCGTCACCGTACTGAGTGGCTTCACCGCCCTGCCCTCGATCAGCTTCGCGCAGGATTCGTCCGCCGCCGCCACCGCTGCAGCCGCCACCGCCAAGGCCGCCAAGCCCAACGTCGTCGTGTTGGCCACCGGCGGCACGATTGCAGGCGCAGGCGCATCGGCGATGAACAGCGCCACCTACTCCGCCGCCAAGGTGCCTGTGGACAAGCTGCTGGCCGGTCTGCCCGAGCTCGCCAACGTCGCCAACGTGAAGGGCGAGCAGGTCTTCCAGATCGCCTCGGAAAGCTTCACCAACGACAACCTGCTCACGCTCGCCAAGCGCGTGTCGGCGCTCGCCAAACAGTCCGACGTGGACGGCATCGTGATCACCCACGGCACCGACACGTTGGCCGAAACCGCGTACTTCCTGAGCCTCACCGTCAAGACCGACAAGCCCATCGTCGTCGTCGGCTCCATGCGCCCCGGCACGGCCTTGTCGGCCGATGGCGCACTGAACCTCGTCAACGCCGTGAGCGTCGCAGGCGCGCAAGATTCCAAGGGCAAAGGCGTGTTCGTCACCATGAACGACGAAATCCAGACCGCTCGCGATGTGAACAAGGACATCAACATCAAGACCGGCGCGTTCACCAGCCAATGGGGCCCGCTCGGCATGGTCGTCGAAGGCAAGAACTACTGGTTCCGCGCCCCCGTGAAACGCCACACGAGCAACTCAGAATTCAACATCGACAGCATCGACAAGCTGCCGCAGGTCGACATCGTCTATGCCTACGGCAACGTGCAACCCACAGCGGTCAACGCACTGGTGGATTCGGGCGCGAAGGCGATTGTCCACGCTGGCACCGGCAACGGCTCGGTGGCCGACCGCATGGTCAAGCCACTGCAGGATGCGCGCAGCAAGGGCGTGCTGATCGTCCGCTCATCGCGCGTGCCATATGGCTTTGTGCTGCGCAATGCCGAGCAGCCTGATGACAAGTACGACTGGGTTGTGGCGCATGATATGCGGCCTGAGAAGGCGCGCATTCTGACCATGTTGGCATTGGCCAAAGGTGGTCTGAGCACTGCTGAACTGCAGCGCATGTTCTGGGAATACTGATCTTGTATTCCGTTCGCCCTCTTTCTCTTTGTTCTGAGGTTGGGGGCGATTTTTTTGTTTCTGCTCTTTGGTTGAGTGCGGAGGCCGGGTGTTCGCCCCGGCGGGCGAGTAACTTTTTGCTTGCGCCAAAAAGTCACCAAAAAACGCTTTGAATTCGGGGGCACGCGGCAGAACTCACTTCGCGCCAAGGCGCTCCGTTCGGGCAACCGCCGCGAGTCAGTGTTTTCATAAGAGGTGCGTTACGGCACTTCGCGTTGCTCGTGCTGCATCTCGCGACGACGCGAGATGCCTAGGCATAAGCACTGTGACGAATTCAATGTGAGATTCGTCTCGACGCGCGCAACAACCAAGATCATTCCGTCGCGATACTCGCGCCGCCGCTGCTGCACCGAAGAGTGCAGCAGCGCCCTCCCCAGCTTTTGATCTGACTCACGATAGTTGTCCGAACGGAGCGCCTCCGGCGCGCAGTGAGTTCTATCGTGTGACCCCGTATTCAAGCGCGTTTTTGGTTCCTTTTTGCGCGCAAGCAAAAAGGGACTCCGCCGCCGGGCGGAACTCCCGGCACCCGCAATCAACCACCTGGCAGAAGCAAAAAAAGAACCAAGCAATAAGCTCAGCTAACCAACGCCACTGCAAGAGAAAAAGTAAAAAACGCCAACACTGTGGATACGAGGATGACCCGCGCCACGCGCCCCCCATGCGCCCCAAACCGCTCCACCAGCAACGCCACATTGCTGGCACTGGGCAACGCAGCCAACAGCACCATCACAGTCACCGTGAACGGCGACAAGGAAACCCCCAGCGCAATGGCCGCCTGACAAGCCAGCCAGATCAGCACCGGATGCACCAGCAGCTTGGCCAAAGCAAGTGGCACATATTGCGCCATAGGCACATGCTCGTGCGCATTCATCTGAGAACGTGCGAGCACCGCGCCAATGGTGAACAGAGCCACGGGTGAAGCGGCTTCGGCGAGCATGACAATCGTCTTGTCCACGGGCGCAGGCAACTGCCAGCCGACTGCCGAGGCGACCGCGCCCAGCGCAATCGACCAGGGCATGGGATTGGTCGCCATGCCGCGCAGCGCGTTTTTCACTGCCGTGGCTGCGCCGTGCGCGTCGGCTCCATCGAGTCGCGACAGTGCAAGGCACACCGATGTGGTGATGATCATGTCGATGGCCATGGTGAGGATCACCGGCCCGGCGCTTTGTTCGCCCAGCAGCGCCACGAGCAGCGGCACGCCCATGAATCCGGTGTTGGGAAACGCCACCACCAGCGCGCCGAAGGCGGCGTCGTTCCAGCCGATGGTGCCGCGCCTGGTGAGCGCAATTGTCGCGGCCACGAGGATCAGTCCGCAGATCAGATACACACCCGCGACGGCCGGATCGAGCAATTGGCGAATCGGCGTGTTCGCGCCAAATCGGTACAGCATGCACGGCAGCGCGAAGTACAGGACAAAGGTGTTCAGACCGCTGATGGCCGACAGGGGCAGCACCTTGCCCCGCGTGGCCAGAAAGCCGCAGAGTACGAGCGCAAAGAACGGGAAGGTGACGGAGAAGACGGACAGCACGATGGATGGGATTGTCTCAATCTCTGGCGAAGGCTGCTGACGGGCACTTCACCGCAGGCCGGAAAACGGAGCGAAACCAGAACGAAACCCAAACCAAGACCCAAGGCGGAACGAAAAAACCCGCGCTGAATGACCAGGCCGCGGGTTCAAATCCCCGTCATGCGTCACCCAATGCGGGCATGGCGGGCTGGAGGAGGCAGGTACCCGTGCGAAGCGGGTACCTTGAGGAGACCGGAGGGTGCCTCAATGCACCTGAAAAGAGATAAGTCCGTGGGGTCTGGAAAGCGCCGGAAGCCGCCGTCCGATCAGACCGCCAGCGCCTGCTCCACGTCCTGCGTCTTGCGGCGGGCCAGTGCCAGGTTGGCCTTGGACTTGTCCAGCACCAGATAGACGAACAGGCCGTCGTGCTTTTGCAGCGGACGGATGATGTGATAGGCCTTGCCCAGAGTGATCAGGATGTCGTCGATGCGATCATTCAGGTTCAGCGACTTCATGGTCTTGAGCTTGGCTCGGACCACTTCGGTGTTGCCGGCCGCTGCCAGTTCCAGGTCCACGCCGGAGCCGATGCTGCCCAGCAGCATGCCGCTGCCGCTGTCCACGACGGCAGCGCACTGTGCGCCGTCGATGGTCATGAGCTGAGAGAGAGATTCTTGAATGCTTGCCATGTGTTTTACCTCTTTGTATAGACGCTTCAGAAAATAAAAACCATGCGCGGTGAGCCCTGCCCTCATTCCCCCGCGCGGGACAATCAAACTCACTCAAACCATCACATATTCAACCACTTAACTCAGAAATGATTTGAGTGGTGTAACGTTTACATACTTTCTGATCCATGTCAAACGTGCAAACGTGCAGCCATTTGTGAACTAGCTTCAGCGACGGCCCAAAGTGCCCGACCCAGCACGCCTTCCTTCCTTACAACCAGACACAGGATGCAAGGAAACTCGCTGGGAACGTTCTGGAAGATGGCCGTGCCGTCGTCTGTTTCAAACGTCAGTCGGCGGCTGCCGTTGTGGCCGATCTCGCTGGAGACCGCGCGCGCCATGGCCATCATGGAGCCCGCCATGGCGGCCATCTGGGAGCCGTCCTTGTTGTGCAGGTCGCCATGCGCGGCGATCACGAAACCGTCGGGGGTGGAGAGAAGCGCCGTCTGGACTTCGGGGAATGGTTCGAACACCTCTTTGAGAATCTGCCGTCCCGTTGCCGCAACCAGCGGTGGGACCACAGTGGAAGCCTTGCTCATCATTCCTCACTTTGCAGAGACAGCATCGACGCCAGCACACCGATGGCATCGAGCATTTGATTGCGGTCGCGCGGATCGGCCTGCAGCACGGGCACCACGCCATGGCCGGCGCTGGTGAGGGCTGCTGCAAACGCGTCCACGACCGCGGCGGGCGCGGGGCGGGCATTGAGAATCAGCACCACGGGCTGCTGTTCGAGCGCAGCCACACCCTGCAGCAGGCGCGTGGCCTCCTGCACGGCGGCGGAATCATTGACATCCACCATGATGAAGATGCCCATGGAGACCGAAAGAATCCATTGGCGCACAAATGAAAAACGTTCCTGGCCGGGGCAGCCGCACACTTGCACGCGCTCGCCATCGCCGAGGTCGATCTCGCCGAACTCGGTGCCGACCGTGGTGAACTCCTTGGCATTGCTTGCGCGATCCAGGTTCACCACGTCCGAAGAAACCATCTTGTCGCCGCACAGGGAGCGCAGCGCTGTCGTCTTGCCGATACCCATCGCTCCAACGAGAGCGATACGGGGAAGAGAATCCATCACCACTTAATTACGGCCTCCGACTCGCACCCAACGCGTCAGGCGCTGGATCAGCCCCATGCGCACCGGACGTCCACGATTGACTTGTTCCTGAGCGGCGTTGGTGGTCATCGCCACCGCTGCCTTGTGCGCCGTATGGGTGTGGTTCAGCACACCACGGCGATTGAGGCTGCTGATCAGCGAACGCGCGGTTTCCGGGTCCAGCCCGCTGTGACCGCAGAGCTGACGCAGATTGATGGGCGCGCGCGTGAGCAGCGCCATGGCGCGCACGCAGGCACCGGTGTTGTAGGGTGCATCCAGCGACACCCAACTGGTGAGCTGGTATTGGTCATCCGCGTCGTCCTGCACGGCTGCCGCTTGAGCAGCCGCTTCGACAACGGCAGACACCTTGGCCGCAGCCATCTTCTGGCGCGCCGACCAGTCCATGAGGAACACCGCCGCGCGATCAAGCGCGTCGATGAGATCCGAGACCGTGAATTCCGCCGGCAGGTGCGACACCCAGCGCCCGGCGCGCGACTTCTCTGCGACGCTCGCAGATTGGCCGATATAGATCACACAGGGCGTGGATGCCGGTACGACCTCTCCATGAGAGGACGCGTCCAGCAAAGCCAGCTGTGCATCTCCGGTGGAGGCACGCTTCCACTCGATGAGCGATTTGCGTGCTGCCACCCCGAAAAGAGCTACGAATCGATCCAGATATGCCGGAGCAAGAAGATCTGGAGCCACCCCCGCAATGTTATGTTTCATAATTAACCCACTCGAAAGTCCGTGGCGATGAAAAAATTATATCGGCGTCAGGAATTCAATTAATACCTGCTAACAACCGGTTGCCACTTTCTTACTTGCAGCTGACATTTGTTAACCGTTCGTGCTCAATCCAATTCATTGCAAACCCAATGATTTGATCAAAAGCAGTCCTCGAAAGTGCGTAATTGAGCGCAGTACGGCGACGTATTTCACTCTGCTCAGGTACAGCCCGCATGTTGGAATGCTTGTTTCTAGGGCTTGTTTCACGCGTTAACCCAATTGCGCGAGCAGAGTAGCGAGGAATGTTACTCAATGTTTCTTACCATGTGGTGAATACGCTTAAATGGTCTAGACCTTTGCAATTGAGAATGACTACCACTTTGAGGAGCAGCAGGGACATGCGCTGATCGCTATGATTCAACGCTTCGAACCCGCAGCCGCAGACGACGCCATCTGCCCCGTCCCCGGCATTTCTTCTCCGCTCCCCCACGCATCGCCCTCACCATGTCCGCTGGACTCAATCTGGCTCAGCTCCAAGCCGTCCATTACACAGAAGGCCCCTGCCTCGTGCTTGCCGGTGCGGGCTCGGGCAAGACACGGGTGATCACGCACAAGATCGCGAAGCTGATCGAAAACGGGCTGGCGCCCAAGCGCATCGCTGCCATCACCTTCACGAACAAGGCCGCCGCCGAAATGCGCGAGCGTGCCACCGGCCTGATCGGCAGACAGGCCAAAGACGTACTGGTCTGCACCTTTCACGCGCTGGGCGTGCGCATGGTGCGCGAGGACGGCCACGCGCTCGGCCTGAAGCCGCAGTTCAGCATCCTCGATCAGGACGACGTGACCGGCATCCTGAAAGACTGCGCTGGCGGCACCACCGATGCGGCCACCGCGCGCCAATGGCAGTGGACCATCAGCGGCTGGAAGAACAATGGCTGGGATGCCCGCAAGGCGCTCGCCATGGCGCAGGACGACAACGACCGCAGCATCGCGCTGATCATGCAGCGCTACGAAGAACGTCTGTCGGCCTACCAGAGCGTCGATTTCGACGACCTGATCGGCATGCCGATGCGGCTGCTGAAAAACCATCCCGAAGTGCGCGAGAAATGGCAACGCCTGCTCGGTCACGTGCTGGTCGATGAATACCAGGACACCAACGCCACTCAATATGAGTTGCTGAAAATGCTGGTGGGCGAGCGCGCGCATTTCACCGCCGTGGGCGACGACGACCAGTCCATCTACGGCTGGCGCGGCGCGACGCTGGACAATCTGAAGAAGCTGCCGATCGACTACCCGAACCTCAAGCTCATCAAGCTGGAGCAGAACTACCGTTCGACCTCGTCCATCCTGCGCGCGGCCAACAACGTGATCCAGCCCAACCCCAAGCTGTTCCC
Source organism: Diaphorobacter sp. HDW4B (assembly GCF_011305535.1). GTDB lineage: Bacteria > Pseudomonadota > Gammaproteobacteria > Burkholderiales > Burkholderiaceae_C > Diaphorobacter_A. The sequence goes on along the minus strand of NZ_CP049905.1, from coordinate 3,097,944 downwards.
GAAAACGCTGTTCTCGGAACTGGGCGAAGGCGAGCCGGTACGCATCGTCGATTGCGACACCGAAGAGCACGAGGCGGAACGCATCGTCGCGCGCATCCAGGGCCTGCGCGCATCGCACAACCCGCAACCCGCGTGGAAGGATTTCGCGGTGCTCTACCGCGCCAACCACCAGGCCAAGCCCATCGAGAAAGCGCTGCGCAAGGCGAGCATTCCGTACAAGGTCTCGGGCGGCACGAGCTTCTTCGATCGCGCGGAAATCAAGGACCTGTGCGCCTGGTTTCGCCTGTGGATCAACAACGACGACGACCCCGCATTCCTGCGCGCCATCACCACGCCCAAACGCGGTATCGGCCACACGACGCTTGGCAAGCTCGGCGAGTTTTCGGCGCAGCACAAGCTCAGCATGTTCGGCTCGCTGTTCAACCACATGCTCGAAGCCGTGCTGCCGCGCAAGGCGCATGAAAGTGTGGTCGAGTTCGGTCGCTACATCAACGATCTGGAATACCGTGCGCGCCACACGCTGGGCGTGGACGCATCGCGCGCCTTCATGATGGACTGGCTGAAAGAGATCGGCTACGAGCAGCATCTCTACGACAGCGAAGACAGCGAGACCATCGCCGCCGCGCGCTGGAGCAACGTGCTCGAATTCTGCGACTGGATGGTGCAGCGCGCGGGCGGCAAGATCGAAGACGCCGCTGGCACGACGATGCAGACCGAAACCAAGAGCCTGCTCGAAGTGGCCAAGAACATTGCGCTGCTGTCCACCATCAGCGAGCGCGAACAGGAGCAGGACATGGTCGTGCTCTCCACCCTGCACGCATCCAAGGGCCTGGAATGGCCGCACGTGGTGCTTGCGGGCGTCACCGAAGGCATGCTGCCGTTCAAGCTCGACGACGAAAATGGCAAACAGCAGAAGGTCAGCGAAGAGACCGCGCTGCGCCTGCAGGAAGAGCGGCGTTTGATGTATGTGGGCATCACGCGTGCGCAGCGCACGCTGGCCGTGAGCTGGACCAAACGCCGCAAGAAGGGCCGCGATATGGTGACCACCATGCCCAGCCGCTTCATCGCCGAGATGGGCCTCGATGCCTCCACCGCGCGCGAAGATCCGCGCGCCAAGCTGCGCGCACTGCGCGACGAATTCGCACGCAAGGCCCAAGCCGCCACGCCGCCCAGCGCCTGACGTGCTGAAGCTCTGACGAACCGAGATACGAACCGACCGGATATGCAAACAGCCTTCTTCAAGACATGGGCCATCGCTTCGATCACCACGCTGCTGGCGGCCTGCTCCAGCCTCCCCGCGCCACGTCCCGCTTGCCCCACTGCGCAGCAGATGGAGCAGCCCGAACTGCTAGGCCGCTGGAGCGTGCAGATGGACGGCGAACCCGGCCCCATCACCATCGACCTCGGCCCTCACCCCGAATGGGACGGCACCGTCAAGGGCTCGATCACCCGACCCGGCTTTCAGACCATCGTCGTCGGTGATGTGAACAAGGGCGAACTCACCATGGAAGAATCGCGCGACGGCAAAAGCGTGAGCGGCAACTGGTACGGCACCGTGGCCGAAGGAAGTTGCGCACGCGTCATTCGCGGCGAATGGGCGGGCAGCGACGACCGCAGCCTCAAATTCACCATGCGCAAGTCCGCGAAATGATTTTCGAGACAAGGCAGCTTGCACATCGTCAGCGCTGCCTTGTTCCTGCACTCCACACTTTGCATGACCACCATGTCACACACCCTTCTTCGCGCCTCTGCCGCTGCTGCAGCCATGCTGTGCGGTTCTCTGCCCATGGCCGCTCAGGCGCAATCCGCCGATTCGTCGCCTGAAACCGCATGGCGCCAGTGCACGGCGCAGACGGACAGCGCCGCGCGTCTCGCCTGCTTTGACCAATGGGCCAGCGCCCAACCCAAGCCAACCGTCATCGGCCCCAGTTCGCCAGAGCCTGTCACCACGCAAACCGCAGCGACGAGCAACAACGACAGCGGCGCACAAGCGCAACTGCGCCCGCCTGCGGAACTCGTGGCCGATGCGCAACCAGCAGCCCAGCCCAACGGCGGCTGCCGCGATGCCTCGTTCTCCGAAGTCTCGCGCTTCTGGGAACTCGAAGAAGGCACGGACTGCGGAGCCTTCAGCTTCCGTGGCTACCGTCCGGTGTCCGTCATGGCCTCGGGCGCGGACGAGATCAACCGCCAGCCCACATCGGGCAATCCGGTCAACAGTGCCAACTTCGAGCGGCCCTATCAGAAACAGGAAATGCGTCTGCAATTCTCGGTGCGCACCAAGCTCGCATCGGGCCTGCTCACAAGCGCTGATTCCAAGTACCGCGATTCGCTGTGGCTCGGCTACACACAGCAATCGTCGTGGCAGCTGTTCAACTCCAAGATCTCCCGCCCCTTCCGCAACACGGACCACGAGCCGGAAATCATGTACGTCTACCCCACCACCGCCGAGCTGCCCGGCGGCTGGCGCTGGCGCTATTCCGGCGTGGGCCTGGCCCACCAGTCCAACGGCCAGAGCGACCCGCTCTCGCGCAGCTGGAACCGCTACTACGTGATGACCGGCTTCGAGCTGCCCAACCGCGTCAACATCGAAGCCAAGCTCTGGAAACGCATCAAAGAAAGCGCCGAAGACGACAACAACCCCAACATCCAGAACTACCTCGGACGCGGCGAACTGCGCCTGGGCTGGAACGTCAATCAACGCAACTACCTCGGCCTGACCGCACGCGGCTCCCTCAACGGCCACGGCAAGGGCTCCGGCAAGATCGACTGGATGCACACCCTGGGCGAAGGCTGGCTCGGCGGCAAAAGCAACCTGCGCCTGCACGCCAGCTTCTTCAGCGGTTATGGCGACAGCCTGATCGACTACAACTTCAAGCGCAACGTGCTGTCAGTGGGCTTCAGCCTGCTGGACTTCTAAAACAAATAGGCGCGCAAGCGCCAGCAAAGCCAAGCAGCATTCGCACGCCTAGAACTCGCACCACAACGGCAAGACAGCCCTTCAGACGCGACGCGAAGCCGCAGACAGTATTCCTATACGGCAAGGCTTCGCAACAAAGTATGAAGGGCTGTATTGCCGCCTCCAAACGAATGACCAATCGAAGCCGCAAGGCTTCGTAAACACCAAAGCAAAATCAACTCAAGGCACGACGGCGGTGCACTCGATTTCCACTTTGGCCCGGTCTTCGATGAGATCCGCCACTTCAACGGCCGTCATCGCAATGTCGAACGACCCAATCACCTCCTTGTAAGCCTGCCCCACTTCGCGCCCCGCAGCCAGATACTCCTTCTTGCTCGTCACATACCACGTCATGCGCACGATGTGCTCGGGCTTTGCGCCACCCGCCGCCAGCACATCGACCACGTTCTGCAGCGCTTGCCGCACCTGCCCCGCAAAGTCGTCCGTGTGGAAGACACCCTGCCCATCCCAGCCGATCATCCCGGCCACGAACACCATGCGCCCGCTCGCGGCGACGCCGTTGGCATAGCCCTTGGGACGCGGCCAGCCCTCTGGAAGCAGTGCTTGTTTGGTTGGTGTGTTTGATGTGGTTGTGGTCATGTTCTCATCCATCCTTTCGACTCATTCAGATTCACTTGTGTGTGGGTTCGGTTCATCCATCCAGCGCTCGATCGCTGCGCGGATGTGCGCAGGTGCGGCAATGGCTTCGTGCGTATCCAAGCTGGTGAACACCAGCACCTTGCGCGCCGCCACGCGCAGGACGCCATCGGCAGTGCCTCGGCATTCCATATCCAGCGTGATGGAACGCGATCCCAATCGGCTCACCATCAGCCCCAGATCGACCGTCTCGCCCATGCGCGTGATCGCGCGAAAGTCGCACTCCAGATGCACGATGGGTAGCCCCGTGCGCTGCTCGGCGAGCATCGCTGCGTAAGAGACTCCCAGCCCCTCGTTGAACCAGTCCTCGACCAGTCCGTTGAACAGCACGAGGTATTGCGGAAAAAAGATGATCCCCGCCGGATCGCAATGCGCAAAGCGGATGGGAACGGGCCGCAAAAAACGACGCGCGGCATTCGTCAGGTTCATCGTCTTTGTCGTAGTCATGTCTTCGCATGCAGCTTGAAGCGCTGCAGTTTTCCGGTCGCGGTGCGCGGCAGGGATTTCACGAATTCGACAGCGCGCGGGTACTTGTACGGCGCGACCGTCTGCTTCACGAAATCCTGCAGTTGGCGAACCATCGCATCGTCGCCCGCGCTGCCTTCCTTGAGCACCACGAACGCCTTGACGATCTGCCCGCGCTCCGTATCCGGCGCACCGATCACTGCGCATTCGGCGACGGCTGCGTGGGCCATCAACGCGTCCTCCACCTCGGGCGCGGCGATGTTGTAGCCCGCCGAGATGATCATGTCGTCGGTGCGCGCCTGGTAGATGAAATAACCGTTCTCGTCCATCACGTAAGCATCGCCCGTCATGTTCCAGCCGCCCACCACGTACTTGCGCTGCCGCTCGTCGTTGAGATAACGGCAACCCGTCGGGCCTTGCACCGCCAGCTTTCCCACCGCGCCGACGGGCACCTCATTGCCATCGTCGTCCACCACTTTCGCCCGATAACCCGGAACGGCCTTGCCGGTGGCACCCGCATGCGCTTCGTCTTCGCGGTGCGAGATGAAAATATGCAGCAGCTCGGTCGAGCCAATGCCGTCGATGATCTCGATGCCCGTGCCGTCCTTCCACATCGCACGCGTGGACGCATTCAGCGCCTCGCCCGCCGAAACGCATTTGCGCAGCGTGCTCCGGCGAAGGCGATCCGCATACGCTGACATGGTGCGATACGAGGTGGGAGCAGTGAACATCACCGTTGCACCGAACTGCTCGATGCCTTCCACCAACTGCTGTGGTCCGACCTTCTCGATCAGCGACATCGACGCGCCAATCGACATCGGAAAAAGCACCTGACCACCCAGCCCGAACGTGAACGCGATCGGCGGGCTACCGATGAATACATCGTCCGCATTTGCGCGCAGCACATGCCGGGGCCAGCAGGCGCAGACCGCCATCACATCGCGATGAAAATGCATGGTGGCCTTGGGCACACCGGTCGTTCCCGAAGTGAAGCCGAACAGGCAAGTGTCTGTCGCTGCGGTATCGACATTGCTGAACTCGGCCGACGCCTTCTGCATCATGTCTTCCAGCGATTGCGCATCGCCCGCAGGCGCATTGAAGTAGCGCACATGGCGCAGCGCGGGCGATTTCTGCTGCGTGCCTTCGACCTCTTCGCGCAGGCGCTCGTCGCACAGCGCGTGGCTGATCTGTGCAATGTCGACGATGGCCGACAACTCCTTGGCGCGCAGCAGCGGCATGGCGCTCACCGCAATGCCGCCTGCTTTGACCACACCGAACCAACTCGCCACCATCATCGGATTGTTGGGCCCAAACAGCAGCACGCGATTGCCGGGCACGAGGCCCATATCACGCACGAGCACATTGGCAATGCGATTGGCCTGCTCGAGCAACTGCGCGTATGTCCAGCGCACGCCGGGCGCCTGCAGCGCCAGACGCTCGCCGCGACCTTCGCGCACATGGCGGTCGAGCAGTTCGGTGGCGCAGTTCAAGCGCGCGGGAAACTGCAGTTCGGGCAGATCGAAATGGAACTGCGGCTGCTGCTCAGGTGGCGGCAGATGATCGGCCGCAAAGGTATCGACGTGAGCGGTGTAGGACATGAAAATCAACCTCTCGCAAACACATGATGGACGGATGGGCAGGCGCATTCAGGCGCGCGCGGCAACCTCTTTGAGCAGCTCGCGCGCGATGATGAGTTGCTGCACTTCGGTTGCGCCTTCGTAGATGCGCAAGGCGCGAATCTCGCGATACAGGCGCTCCACCGGCTGCTTGCTGACAACGCCCAAGCCGCCCCACATCTGCACTGCAGCGTCGATCACCTGCTGCGCGTTTTCCGTCGCGGTCATCTTGGCCATGGCCGCTTCGCGCGTGACGTTCTGGCCCTGATCGCGCTGCCATGCCGCGCGGTAAGTGAGCAGCGCGGCGCTGTCGATCTGCGTGGCCATCTGCGCGAGTTTGGCCTGCGTGAGCTGGAAGTCGGCGAGCACGCCGCCAAACATCTTGCGCGACGTGGCGCGCTGCAACGCTTCATCCAACGCGCGGCGCGCAAAGCCCAATGCCGCAGCCGCCACCGAGGTGCGGAACACGTCGAGCGTGCGCATCGCCACCTTGAAGCCCTCGCCTGCAGCGCCCACACGCTGCGTCACCGGTACGCGGCAGTTGCTGAATTTCAAGCGCGCAAGCGGGTGCGGCGCAATCACATCGATGCGCTCTGCGATCTCGAAGCCCGGCATTCCCGCATCGACGATCAATGCGGTGATGCCGCGCGCACCGGGCGCTTCGCCGGTGCGCACGAACACGACGTAGAAATCGGCAATGCCGCCGTTGGAAATCCAGGTCTTCTCGCCGTTGATGACATAGTGATCGCCTTCAAGCCGCGCCTCGCAACTCATGGCCGCCACATCCGATCCCGCATTCGGCTCGGACAGCGCAAACGCCGCAATCGATTCGCCCTTGGCCACGCGCGTGAGATAGCGCTCCTTCTGCGCGCCCGAACCCGCCAGCGAGATCGCACCCGACCCCAGTCCCTGCATGGCGAATGCGAAATCGGCCAAGCCGCTGTGTCGCGCCAGCGTTTCACGAATCAGGCAGATGGCGCGTGTGTCGATCTGCTCGCCCGCGCCGCCAAACACCGCACCGGCAACCGCGTGCTTGAGCCACCCGGCGGCACCCAATTGCTGGACAAGCTGACGGCACTCCGCATCCACATCGGAGCCATGTTCATGCGCGATGTTTTGCGCGGCCCATGCATCAAGCTCCAATGCCAGCGCTTCATGCCGCGCATCGAAGAACGGCCATTTCAGATAGCTTTGATCGGCCATGTCAGTTCCCCTCGAATTGTGGTTTCTGCTTGGCGACGAAGGCGTGATACGCACGCGAGAAATCTTCGGTCAGCATGCAGATCGCCTGCGCCTGCGCTTCGGCCTCGATGGCCTGCTCGATGGTCATGGCCCATTCCTGGTGCAGCATGGTCTTGGTGATGCCGTTGGCAAAGCTCGGGCCCGCAACCAAGTCGGCCGCAAGCTTCTGCGCTTCGGCAAGCACCGCGTCCGGCTCGCACAAGCGATTGAAGAAGCCCCAGCGTTCGCCCTCTTCGCCACCCAAGCTGCGACCGGTGTAGAGCAGCTCGCTCGCACGGCCCTGTCCGATGATGCGCGGCAGGATCGCGCAGGCCCCCATGTCGCAACCGGCAAGGCCCACGCGGTTGAACAGAAACGCGGTCTTGCTGCGTGCGGTGCCAAGCCGCATGTCGGACGACATCGCCATGATCGCGCCTGCTCCCGCGCACACGCCATCGATGGCCGCGATGATGGGTTGCGGGCAGGTGCGCATCATCTTCACCAGCTCGCCCGTCATGCGCGTGAACATCAGCAGCTCGGGCGCTTTCAACTGCACCAGCGGGCCGATGATTTCATGCACATCGCCGCCCGAGCAGAAATTGCCGCCCGCGCCCACCAGCACCACGGCCTTCACATCGGTGGCCCACTTCAGCTCATGGAACAGGTCGCGCAGTTCGGCATACGACTCGAACGTCAGCGGGTTCTTGCGATCGGGCCGATTCAGCGTGATGGTGCCGACGCCGTTCTCCACCTGCCACTGAAAATGCTGCGCCGCATAGCCCGCCAACTGCTTGCGATTGCCCGCGAGCAGCCCTGGATCGATGGTGGAGCCGGTTTGCTTTTCATTCATTTGCTTGTCTCGCTTTCTTCTGAGTTCGTTGTTCGTGTTCGTTCACATCACCTCGCCACCGGCGACCGCAATGCTTTGCCCGGTGATCGCACTTGCGCCAGAGCCGCAAAGCCACAGAACCGCGTCTGCGACTTCGTTCGGCTGCACCAGACGCCCCTGCGGATTGCCCTTGACGAACTCGGCCATGGCCTGCTCCTCGCTGCGACCGGTCTTCTGCACCACGCGCGCAATGCTGTCGCGCACGATGTCGGTTTCGGTGTAGCCGGGGCACACGGCGTTGACGGTGATGCCTTTGGATGCCAGCTCCAGCGCGAGCGAGCGCGTGAGCCCGATCACGCCATGCTTGGCCGCGCAGTAAGCCGACACATAGCCGTAGCCCTTGAGCCCCGCCGTGCTCGCCACGTTCACGATGCGCCCCGCACCGCGCGCCACCATGCCGGGCAACACCTGCTGGATGCACAACATGGTGCCGGTGAGGTTCACGGCCAGCATGGCGTTCCATGTCGCCAGGTCCATCTTCATGAACGGCGCGCTCGCAGCCTGCCCCGCGTTGTTCACGAGAATGTCGATGCCGCCGAACGTGCTGGCCGCGTTTTCAAATGCCGCCTGCACCGCTTCTGCGTTCGCCACATCGGCCTGCACGGCCTGGCATTGACCGGCATATTCTTCGACCAAAGTTTGCAATGGCGCGGCGCGTCTGCCGAGCACGGTGACCTTTGCTCCGCGTGCCAGCAGTTGCCGCGCAATCGCTTCGCCAATGCCCTGTCCCGCGCCTGTCACCAAGGCGTGCTGACCTGCGAGCGGCGTCGGATGTGTGGATGCCATGTTCATCATGTCACTCCGCTCCACCATGCGCCGCAGCGGCTGCAATGGCGGCTTGCTGCTGCGCCTTTTCGCGCTCGAAATTGGCTTCCATCTGGCGCTTGCCCTGGTAATACTGTTGGGGCCACGCGAGCTGCGTGTAGCCGATCTTCGCGGCCTCGGTCAGCGTCCATGCCGGGTTGGCCAGATGCGGACGTGCGACGGCGCACAGATCGGCGCGGCCTGCGGCGATGATGCTGTTGGCATGATCGGCCTCGCTGATCGCACCGACGGCCATGGTGGCGATGCCCGCCTCCTGCCGGATGCGGTCGGCAAACGGTGTCTGGAACATGCGGCCGAACACCGGCTTTTCCTGCTTGCTGACCTGGCCCGAGGAGCAATCGATCAGGTCCGCGCCCGCTGCCTTGAAAGCCTTGGCGATCTCCACCGCGTCTTCGGGCGTGATGCCGCCCGGCACCCAGTCGTGCGCGGAAATGCGAACCGACATGGGCCGGTCTTCGGGCCACACGGCGCGGACGGCCTTGAAGATTTCGATGGGATAGCGCAGCCGGTTTTCCAGACTGCCACCGTACTCGTCCGTGCGGTGATTGGTGAGCGGCGAGATGAAGCTCGACAGCAGATAGCCGTGCGCGCAATGCAGCTCCAGCCAGTCCGCACCGACCTCGGCGGCCATCGTTGCTCCATCCACGAACTGCTGCTTCACGCGGTCCATGTCCTCGCGCGTCATGGCTTTCGAGATCTGGCTCACGCCGTCGAGATACTGTTGCTCGGACGCCGACATGATCGGCCAGTTGCCATCCGGCAAAGGCAGGTCGGTGCCGTCCCACGCCAGACGGGTGGAGGCCTTCGCGCCCGCGTGCCCGATCTGCATGGCGAACTTGGCATCGGTGTTCGCGTGAATCCAGTCCGCGATGCGCTTCCAGCCCTGCTTATGTGTTTCGTTGTACACACCGGGACAGCCGGGCGTGATACGGCCTTCCGCGCTCACGCAGGCCATCTCGGCAAACACCAGCCCCGCACCACCCATGGCACGCGCGCCGAGATGCACAAGGTGAAAGTCGCCCGGCACGCCATCGACGGCCGAGTACTGCGCCATCGGCGAGACCACGATGCGGTTCTTGAGCGTCAGCTCGCGCAGTTGGTAGGGCAGGAACATCGGCGGCGGCGTGACGCTGTTGCCCTCGACCTGCACGCCATTTTTCTGCGCCAGCCATTGCTCGTAGCCGCCCAGCCATTTGGCATCGCGCAGGCGCAGGTTTTCGTGGCTGATGCGCTGGCTGCGCGTGAGCATGGAATACATGAACTGCTCGGGTTCGAGCTGATCGCAGTAGCGCTTGCCGCAGACCTCGAACCACTCCATCGCATTCCACGCGGCGTTCTGGATGCGCAGCGTCTCCACGCGACGCGCTTCCTGATAGGCGGCCAGAACTTCGGGGATGTGCTCGCGTGTGTCGCCCAGCAGCTTGAACTGGCGCGTGAGTTCGATGGCGTCTTCGATGGCCAGCTTGGTGCCCGATCCGATCGCGAAGTGCGCCGTGTGCACGGCATCGCCCATCAGCACCACATGGCTGCCCTTGCTGTTTTGGAGCCACCATTGCTCGCACACCACGCGCTGGAAGTTGATCCATGCGGAGCCGCGCAGATGGCGCGCGTTGGTCATCAATTTCGCGCCGTCGAGATTGCCTGCAAACAGCTTTTCGCAGAAGGCGATGGACTGCTCCTGATCGGCTCCTTCGAGGCCACTGGCCTTCCAGGTGTCTTCCGTGGTCTCGACGATGAAGGTCGAAGTCTCGTCGTCAAACTTGTAGATGTGCGCCTGGAACCAGCCATGTTCGGTGCGCACGAAGTCGAAGGTGAACGCCTCGTAGACCTTGTGCGTGCCCAGCCAGATATAGCGATTGGGGCGGGTGACGATGTCAGGTTTGAAGACGTTTTCGTATCGGCTGCGGATGCGCGAATTCACGCCGTCGCTGGCGATGACGAGGTCGGCATCGGCGTAGTCTTCGTCGCTTTGTGCATCGGTGTTGAACACCAGCTTCACGCCCAGCTGTTCGCAGCGCGCCTGCAGAATGTTGAGCAGATGCTTGCGACCGATGCCCACGAAACCGTGGCCGCCCGAGCGGATCGTGCGGCCCTTGAACAGCAGCTCGATGTCGTCCCAGTGGTTGAACGCCAGCTCGATCTCGGCGGCGGTCACCGTGTCCCACTCGCGCATGTTGTCCATGGTCGCGTCGGAGAACACCACGCCCCAGCCAAAGGTGTCGTAGGGCTTGTTGCGCTCGACCACCGTGATGTCATGGTTCGGATCGAGCTGCTTCATCAGCAGCGCGAAATACAAACCCGCGGGCCCCCCACCGATGCAAACGATCTTCATGGTTGTCTTCCGATTCGGGAAATTACTTTAGAACTAAATTATTCACAACTCAATGATGAGCTAAGATAGAACTAACCCTTAAGACCGCCGTCCTTTACAGACTCTTTCGATACGCAGCAGCCAGCCATGACGTCACGCGCCCCCGACTCTCCGCCCTACGCCAGCGACCGCCCCGGCCGCGAGGCGGGCCTGTCGCACGACGACCATCAGGCCGTGCGGCTGTGGCTGCGGCTGCTCACCTGCAGCACGCAGATCGAGCAGACGATCCGCAGCAACCTGCAGGCGCAGTTCGGCACCACGCTCTCGCGCTTTGACTACATGGCCCAGCTCAGCCGCTTTCCCGAAGGGCTGCGCATGAAGACGCTGTCGGAATATCTGATGGTCACCGGCGGCAATGTGACGGGCCTGACCGACCAGCTCGTGGCCGAAGGCTGGGTCGAGCGCGTGGTGGACGACAGCGACCGCCGCGCGATGTTCGTGCGGCTCACGAAGAACGGCCAGCAGCAATTCAACCGCATGGCGGCCGAGCACGAGCAATGGCTGGAACAGATGTTTGCGCCGCTTGGCGGCACGCATGTGAAGGCGCTCTACGAGCAATTGGGCGAGCTGCGGCGGGTGCTGGATCGGCCCGGCGACCAGCCCGACTGAGCGGTCTGCGGCTCATCCGCCCTTCAATTCGTCACAGAAAACCGCATCCAACCCTTGCGCATTGGCGAGGGCAGCTACACAATGCGTAGCACTTTCGCGCTGGCTCCGGCGTTGTTTGAAGATTGTTGGCATTTCTCTGCCACCACAGCGTTGCGCCGAACCGGCGCCCCACCGTCGCTGTTTCATCTTCAACACCAATGTCCGGAGGAATCCGCCATGGACCTGCAGTACCAGCTCAAAGCGAGCAGCTACTTTCTGTACGACCTGAGCGAAGCGCCCAGCCAGATCACCGGCGAGCGCCGCTACAAGCTGCAGACCGACCAGGTCGCGGTCGCCTTCAATCGCCAGACTGGCGAAATCCACGAACATGGCGCACCCACGCGGATCCAGTCCTGGGCGGCCCACACGCGCCGCCGCCTGCGCGCTGCGGGCGAATGGGACAAGGCCAATGACCTGGTGGTGGTGAGCGGCCCGTGGCCTGTCGAAGAGCTCAACAAGTGCCTGTGGAGCCGCATCTATTGTCGCCGGATTTTTCAGCGCATCGGCAGCCTGCCGCACGGCAAGCTGCAACGCGGTTTTCATGAAGAACCGATGCGCAAGGCCGCCTGAACGAACGGCCCTGTTTTTGCGCCTTACTCTGCCTCGGCAGCGTCCAGATCTTCCTCTTCGCTCGCGTTCTCGTCTTCGAGCGCATCAATGTGCTTGACGACCATCACCGGCAGATTGCACTGGTGCACCACGGCCTGCGAGACCGACCCGATCACCGCCGCACGCATCGCGCCGACGCCACGCGCGCCCATCACGATGAAGTCGCAACCCTGCGCCTCGGCCAGATCACACAGCGCCGCAGCGGGCGAGCCGAGCACGATTTCGGTTTCGAACGGCACACCGGCATCGCGCACCAGCTTTTCGGCGGGACGGGTCAGGTGCTTGCCAGCCTCGACTGCAGCCTCGGCAATCGCGTCGCCCCCTTGGGTTGCCAACTCCAGAAACGACGCTTCTTCCTGCACATGGCCCAGCACGACGACTGCTTTCAACCCTTCGCGAACCAGCATCAGCGCGTGGCGCACCGCATCGAGCGCCAGTTCGGATCCATCGACCGCAACAAGAATTCTTACCATGTGACTTCCTTTCGTTATTTACCCCTGCTATGAACAGTGTAGAACGACGAATGGGCTTGTGAAAGATTCTGTATCTGCAGTCTGGGACAATTGCGCCCATCATGCTGCAGTTCGAACTCCTCACAACCGATCCGACAAGCCACGCACGCCGAGCCAAACTCACGCTCAACCATGGCGTCGTGCAGACCCCCATCTTCATGCCCGTGGGCACCTACGGCACCGTCAAGGGCGTGATGCCGCGCAGCCTCGAAGAGATGGGCGCGCAGATCATCCTGGGCAACACCTTCCACCTGTGGATGCGCCCCGGCCTCGACATCATGGAGAGCTTCGGCGGCCTGCATGGATTCGAGAAGTGGAACAAGCCCATCCTCACCGACTCGGGCGGCTTTCAGGTCTGGAGCCTCGGCGCGATGCGCAAGATCACCGAAGAAGGCGTTCACTTCCAGAGCCCCGTGAATGGCGACAAGCTGTTCATGTCGCCAGAGGTGAGCATGCAGATCCAGACGACTCTGAACTCGGACATCGTCATGCAACTCGACGAGTGCACCCCGTACGAGACCAACGGCCACAAGACCACCGAGGCCGAGGCGCGCAAGTCCATGGAGATGAGCCGCCGCTGGGCCAAGCGATCCAAGGACGAATTCGAGCGCCTTGAAAACCCGAACGCGCTGTTCGGCATCGTGCAGGGCGGCATGTACACCAACCTGCGCAAGGAATCGCTGGACGCGCTGGTCGAGATGGATTTCCCCGGCTACGCGGTCGGCGGCGTCTCGGTGGGCGAGCCCAAGGACGAGATGCTGGAGATCATGGCCCACACGCCGCATCTGCTGCCCGAAAACAAGCCGCGCTACCTGATGGGCGTGGGCACGCCGGAAGATCTGGTGCAGGGCGTGGCCGACGGTGTGGACATGTTCGACTGCGTGATGCCCACGCGCAACGCGCGCAACGGCACGATCTTCACCCGCTACGGCGACCTGAAGCTGCGCAACGCCCGCCACAAGACCGACCACCAGCCCATCGACACCACCTGTACCTGCCACGCCTGCGCAGGCACGAGCGGCGTGAGCTGGGATGACGGCGGGCGCGACGGCTTCTCGCGTGCGTATTTGCATCACCTTGACCGCTGCGGCGAAATGCTCGGCCCGATGCTGACAACAATTCACAATCTCCACTACTACCTGAATCTGATGCAGGAAGTGCGCGATGCACTGGATGCGGGCACGTTCGCCCAATTCCGCGCTCAGTTCAAGACAGACCGCGCACGCGGCGTCTGAGCGAATCCGCAAAAGAGCGCTCAGTGGGTGAGCGCTCTCGTTCAAGGGCTTGCCAGCGCTTGTGCTTCAGCGTGGCAGCGCTCTCTTTTTTGCGCAGAGCTTGCGCACCCCAACCCATCTCGCGCCCCTGCCCACCGCGCAGCACGGCCTGAACTTCGCCATTTCACGCACGCTGGCGAAGCCCCAAATCGGTGCGCACTGCCCCGTTTTTGTGCGCCATTGTGCGTATTTCCCGGACCTTGATAACCCTAGGTCTCGGCGATCAGACATACGCAATGGCGATCAGCCGTTGTAAGCTAACGTACAGGAAACTCCAGCCGACCGATAGTAATAAACGGAAATCTCGCCCTTCGTTCCATTCACTGTTCAGGCACCACGCTCCAAGCCTTCTGCCGCCATGGATTCTCAACGAGCCACCATCGAGCCCGCATCAGCGCCGCGCACGCTGTCGGATTCGCACGCGGCTGCGGCGCTGGGCATCGCCATCTTCGTGGCCTGCATCATCGGCACGCTGAGCCGCCCGGTGGCCTTTCTCGCCTCGTTCTGGCCCGCCAATGCGCTGATGCTCGGCCTGATCCTGCGCCGCCCGTCTCTGGCGCGCGATCCCCGTGCCTGGGTCTGGAGCACCTGCGCCTTTGTATTTTCCTCATTGATGATGGGCGATGGCCCGGCCGCCGCCATCTGGCTGTCGTTTGCCAATCTGGCGGGCGTCGTCGCGGGGTTTCAGTTCTTCAAGGGCTTTGATCGCAACACCGTGCTGCTGCGCGGCACGCTCTCGGCGCTGTTTCTGCTGTGCGGCTGTCTGGTGCAGGCGGCAGGCGAATCCGTCGTCGGTTTTCCGGCCACGCCGTTCCTGTTCGGCGGCACCTCCGTGGGTGCTTTCTTCATGTGGTTCACCAGCGCGCTGATGTGCAGCATGCTGATCCTGCCCATCGTGTTGAGCGCGCCCACGCTGCAACAGATTCGCCGAACCGACTGGAAGAAATTCTTCCGACAGTGGGACATCGTCCACATCGCACCGCTGCTCACGCTGGTTGCCTGCGAGGCTGGTGCGGTGCTGATCGGCGGGCCCGGCTCGCTGGTGTTCGGCGTGCCCGCGCTGATCTGGTGTGCGCTGCGCTACAAGCTGTTTTCGGTGTCGCTGCTGTGCTTTGCGGTGGGTCTGCTCAAGTCGTACACCGCATCGCTCGGCATCATCACCTATACGCCCGATCACATGATTGATGCGATTTCGCTGCGCTTGGGCATCACGCTGCTGTCGCTCGGACCGCTGGCGGTGGCGAGCTTCCAGGCCGTGCGCAACGAGCTGCTGAGCAAGCTGAACTACGCCGCACGCCACGACGCTCTGACCGGCGTGCTTGGCCGCAGCACCTTCCTCGAACAATGCGCGCACTGGTTGCAGAAGCTCGGGCTGGAACGCCGCCCCGCGGCCGTGCTGATGATCGATCTGGACAACTTCAAGGGCGTGAACGACACCCACGGCCACGCGGCTGGCGACGAGCTGCTGCGCGAATTCACCCAGCTCGTCACCCTGCACCTGCGCCCCGCCGACGTGCTGGGC
This sequence comes from Diaphorobacter sp. HDW4B, assembly GCF_011305535.1. Taxonomy (GTDB): domain Bacteria; phylum Pseudomonadota; class Gammaproteobacteria; order Burkholderiales; family Burkholderiaceae_C; genus Diaphorobacter_A. The sequence continues at coordinate 3,082,379 of NZ_CP049905.1, read as the reverse complement.
CGCATGGGCGGCGAGGAGTTCGCGCTCATGCTGCCCAACGTCACGCGCGACGAGGCGCACGACATCGCCGAGCGCCTGTGCGACGCCACGCGCCGCCATATCTTCACCTTCAATGATGAAGTGCAGTTGCACGTCACGGTCAGCATCGGCGTGGTGCACCAGGAGGCTCCGCCCAAGCACGCGCTGATCGAGCAACTGCTGCGCGAGGCTGATCACGCGCTCTACGAGGCCAAGGGCACGGGCCGCAACCGCGTGGTGATGTGCCCGCACGCCGTTTACTGACTACTGCGCAGTCGCGGCCTTCAATTCAGCTTCAAGGTCTGCGGCGCGCCCGTCAATTGGGTCCGCTGCAGAAAGCCCATCACCGAATCCACCGTCACCGTTTCAATACGGTCGGCAAAGCGCTTTTCGTTCGGATGGTCGTCGAACGCAATGTTCGCCGCCGTCATGCGACCGCCGAGTCGCGTCATCGCACCGATCTTCATCGCGCTGGGCTCGTAGCCCTTGAACTTGAGCCAGGCCTGCGCCTGCTCGCGCGTCGTCACCGTCGGCTCCATCGCCATGGCCAGCGACTCCAGCGCCCACTGGTTGGACTGCTGGTACTTGGTGGCCCACGGGTAGCTCACCATGCTGTACTTGGGCTGGTGCAGCGCCAGCACCTTGCGGCGGTCGAGCAGGATGGGCAGCATGCGCTCCTGCACCTCGGGCGTGGGCACGGCCCACACGGCTTCGTAGCGCCACAGGTCATCGAGGAAGAACTCGCCCAGCCCCTGCTTGTAGACATGCGCCTCGGCCGTGCCGCATTCGTTGAGCTTGTGCTCGACGCGCCAGTGTCCTTCCGGCGTCTTGTAGGCCCAGCCGAGATGCGAGTAACGCAGGTTGTACTTGCTCAGATCCTGCCCCGCGCGGCCCAGCACGATCACCTTCGCGCCGGTCGCGTCCAGCGCCTTGGCGGACTGCGCGGCCAGCTCCATGCCCTTCTTGATGGTCTGAACGCTCACCGGCTTCTGCTCGCAGGAGCGGCCTGCGTAAGCCGCGCCGCCCGCCGTGGTCAGCGCAGCGGCGGCCAGCGCCATCACCACGCCCTGTCGAATCGTTGTTGGTGTCTTTGGCATGCGATGGCTCCCGATCACAGACGTTCGTTATGCAGCAGCGCCGTGCCGATGGCATCGGGCACAAAGGCGATCACTGCACCCGCCACCGACAGCACCACGCCGCCCGTCACCAGACTGCACTCCACCGTCGTGCCCACACCGTAAGCCACAGCACGCGAGCCCTTGCCGACCACTTCCACGCTGGCTTGGGCGCCATCCGATGCGCGCTCCAGCAGATACACCGTGCCGACTGCAGAGGCTTCCACCGTCTTCACCACCAGCACCGCACCACCCACCGACAGCGCCGCAGGAATCGCCACCACCGCACCGGCGGCCGCACCGCTGGCCCCCACGCCCAGCACCACCGAGGCAATCGGCATCACCGACAGGGCCAGCGAGGCATCGCTTTGGGCGTCGGCCCGGGCGGTGAATCCGCCCAACATGCAGGCCAGAAGAGCCGTATGAACAATGGTCTTGCGAATGATCGAACGCATGATGTTTCCCTTTCTCGCGCTGGCTGCACATTGCAGCCACACGCATTTGCTTTTCAATGGATGACTCGAACGCTTTTCAACGGGTGGGCGATCACTTGGCGACGCCGCTGTCTTCCGCCACAGCCGCCGCGCCTTGCTGCATCTGCGCTTCACGGCGACCTTGCACTCGGGCTTCGAACAGGTCGGCGTCGTAGCGGTCACGCAGCATCTTGGCCAGCGTGAAGGCCGTGGTGATCAGGTACAACCAGCTCACCGCCATGAAGGCCTTGTAAGTGGGGTTGATGTTCATGCCCAGCAGGCCCCAGCCCGTCAGCGCCATGGCGATCGCAAAACCGCCCCACACCACGAATCGCCACATCGGCGTGTCGGCTGTGGCGCCGCGCTTGTTCTGGTTGTCCCGGGTGAACTTGGCCAGCACGAAGGTGGCCGACAGACAGAACACATAACCCATCACCATGAAGACCTGCTCCAGTCGTTCGCCCGGCAGCCAGGCCAAACCTGTGGCGCAGAGGAACACTGCGATGCCGAAAGAGACCCACACCTGCAGTTGCCAGGCCTTGGTGTCACGTTGAACGACGGTGAAGTTGCTGGAGGACATGTGAGTTGGAGCTGTTTGGAACAAGCTCGTTGTTGAACACGGAACGAATGTTGCCGCAGCGGCTTCAAAAAGTAGTCGAAAGGATGGAGAGTGGTGTCGATATCCACCTCAAGTACCGAAAAACGATACTTTTCGACCCGTGACACTCAAACCCGCAGCCAAAGTCGCATCTGCGGATAGACAACGGCTCCCTCTGGCGTGTCGGCATGCCCCGCCAGATGCGTCATGCCCGCACTGGCGAGCCCCGAAGCGCCCAGATAGACACCCAGTTCGAAATTCATGCGCAGCCCCGCAGCATGGCCGTGGTAGCCGCCGTCATGGAACAGCACGTCGGAATCCAGCCCCAGATGGCGCGAGGCCGCCCACGCCCAGGCAGTGGCTTCGATTTCGCCGCCATGCGGCACCTTGGGCATGTCCTGCAGAGCGTCGTCCATCGTCGCCCGCAAGGCGGTGGGAACGACCGCAAGATGCCCGGCCTCGTGCAGCAGATCACCGGGCCAGCGCAGCTTGGCAAGATCGACCTGCAGGCCCCCTTGCCGAATGCGTACACCGGGCAGAAAGCTGCCGTCAGGCAACTCGCACTGCGCCACGTTCAGGCCGATCTCCCGCAGAAAACCGACGATGCGCAGCGCCAGCGCTTCGTTTTCCGCGCTCATGCCTTGAGCAGCGCCGCCACGCGCGCGCGCAAGGTGGCCGGTTGCACCTGCGATGCGGGCATGGGCGCGCCCACATTCAGCCCCACGCGGTTGAACATGCCGCGGCGGAACGGGCGCACCATCGCGCCGCCCTGCTCGATGCGGCTGAAGAAAGAGCCCCACAGATTGGTCAGCGCCATCGGCACCACGGGCACATCCAGACCATCCGCACGCGCGCGCTCGATGATCTTCATGATGCCGCCCTTGAACTCCTGCAACTCGCCGTCGCGCGTGATGCCGCCCTCGGGAAAGATCGCCAGCAGATCGCCATCGCGCAGCACCTTCGCCGCGTGAGCAAAAGCCGCTTCGTACGTGGCGGGGTCTTCCTTTTGCGAAGCCACCGGAATCGCCTTGGCCAGCTTGAAGATCCAGCCCATCACCGGCACGCGGAAGATGCGGTGGTCCATGATGAAATAGATCGGACGTGGGCTCGCGGCCATCAGCAGCACGGCATCGACGAAGCTCACGTGGTTGCAGGCCAGAATGGCAGCGCCTTGCGTGGGAATGTGCTCGTCGCCGCGCACCTTGAAGCGGTAAATGATACGCGAGAGCACCCACGCGTAAAAGCGCAACAGGTACTCCGGCACCAGCATGAAGATGTAGAACGCGACGATGGCGTTGGCGATGCCGGTGAACAGAAAGATCTGCGGCACGGTGAATTGGGCGGCAAGCAGCGCGCCCGCCAGCACCGAACTGGCGATCATGAACAGCGCGTTGAGAATATTGTTCGCCGCGATGATGCGCGCGCGGTGCGTTGGCTGGCTGCGCAGTTGGATCAGCGCATACATCGGCACGCTGTACAGGCCCGCGAACAGGCTGAGCAGCAGCAGGTCGGCCATCACGCGCCAGTGCGCGGCCACGTTCAAAAATTCGGCGGCACTCAGCGGCGATGAAACTTCCTTCAGTCCGCGCGAAGCGAAGTACAGATCGATGGCGAACACGCTCATGCCGATGGCACCGAGCGGCACCAGACCGATTTCCACCTGACGGCGCGACAGCACCTCGCACAGCAGCGAACCCACGCCGATGCCGATGGAAAACACCACCAGCAGCAGCGACGCCACTTGCTCGTTGCCATGCAGCACGTCCTTGGCGAAGCTCGGAAACTGGCTCAGAAACACCGCGCCGAAGAACCACATCCAGCTGATGCCCAGCAGCGAACGGAACACCACGATGTTGCCGTGCGCGAGCTTCAGATTGCGCACGGTTTCGGTGAAGGGGTTCCAGTTGATCACCAGATTCGGATCGGTCGCGGGGGCCTTGGGAATCCACTGCGCCACCAGTCGGCCGATCAGCGCCAGCCCCACACAAGCCACGGCCACGGCGGTATGGCCGATCTGCGGCATGGCAACCAGCAGGCCGCCCGCCACGTTGCCCAGCAGAATCGCGACGAAGGTGCCCATCTCCACCATGCCGTTGCCGCCCGTGAGTTCGCGCTCGTTGAGCGCCTGCGGCAGATAGGCGAATTTGACGGGGCCGAACAGCGTCGAATGCAGGCCCATGAGAAACACGCAGCCCAGCAGAATGGCGGCGTTGCCCATGACGAAACCGGCGGCTGCGATCAGCATCACCACGATCTCGAAATCCTTCACGAAGCGGATGATGCGCGTCTTCTCCAGCTTGTCGGTGATCTGCCCGGCCGTTGCCGAGAACAGCAGAAACGGCAGGATGAACAGCGCCCCGATCACCAGCCCCGCCAGCGAAGGCGGCATCCAGCTCACGCTGAGCTGGTAGGTCACCATCACGGTGAAGGCGAACTTGAACAGGTTGTCGTTGGCTGCGCCCGCAAACTGTGTCCAGAAAAAGGGAGCGAAGCGCCGTTGCTTGAGCAGAGCGAACTGGTTGGGATGCTGCTCATGCGCCGATGCGCTGGCAGTGCGGTCGTCCACTGGCGATGGGTTCATGGTCTTGTTGTTTTCCAAGGGTCGTTGTTCAGCAGCGCAGCTTGTTGCTGACAGGCATTGTGCCTTTGTTCGGCCAAAAAGCTGTGGCGGCGTTCACACGCAGTTTGCCCAACGCACTCAGCAGTGGCCAAGCGGCTGCGGCGGCAAGCAGGTGCTTCACGCTGTGGCCCGAGAACAGTTCTCCGCTCATCCCGAACACCTGCGCATCGGCCAACTCGAACACCTTGGCGAGCGCATAGAAGCCGATCACCACGCCCAGATGCACATGCAGACCGCCCTTTCGGCTCGGCAGAAACGCCAGAGCGATCAGCGCCAACATGCCGCCACCCTGCGCCACCGCCCAAGGCAGCATATTGCCGCCATGCTGCCAGATCAGCGTGGAAGAGACCGCCGCGACCAGCATGGCGATGGCGGCAAGCCATGCGGCGGCATCGTCGTCGCAGGTCTGCTGCACCGCGAGCCCCAGAATGCCTGCAAACGGCACGCACATGGCGAGGCGGTCCCAGACCAAGGCAGCGTTGTCGGGGGCCCAGTGGTAGTACGACGATCCGGCAAAGCAGCCGATCAGCCCCACGAAAAACACGGCCACCATGCAGCGTGCGGTCGGCGCGATGGCCACAAAACGCGTGCGATGCAGCGCCCACAAACCAGCGACGCCCGCCACCAGAAAACCCAGATTGCTGAGCACATCCATCGCATGCGGCAAGGCGCCGAACGCGCGCTGATCGGCAAATGCGTGGTAGCTCGGCGACTGCGTGAGCATGGGCCCGAACAGCGTCAGCAACAACCAGAGCACGCTGGCTGCGACGATGAGTTGGCGGGGAAGTCGGGAAGGTGATCTGGAGCGTGAATCGTGCAGCATGGAGTGGCTCTCACTGAAATGACAATGGAGCGCAGTCTGCAAACTTGGCGCGTACAAAGCATCGTTTTTCCGAACCAGCCTGAATGCGAGAAACCGCCGGTATAGATAATCGATACCCATGAGCACCACCGCCGACCTCATCACCGCTCTGAAGAAAGAGCTCAAGTCCGCCCAGATGACCTATGCCGATCTGGCGAAAGAACTCGACATGGCCGAGTCCAGCGTCAAGCGCATGCTGGCCAAAGGCGACATGCCGCTCACGCGCATCGACGCGATCTGCCGTGCGCTGCGCATCGATTTCGCCGACCTCGCGCGCCGCGTGGCCGATGACCAACCGCTGCTCAAGGAACTCACGCCCGAGCAGGAGCGCGCCGTCGTCGCCGACAAGAAGCTGCTGCTGATGGCGATCTGCGTGCTCAGCCAGTGGACGCTCGAACAGATCATCGGCACCTACCGCCTGACCGAAGCCGAGGGCGTGAAATACCTCGCGCAACTCGACCGCATCGGCATCATCGAGCTGCGGCCACTCAACCGCTACCGCCTCAAACTCGCCAAGACCTTCCGCTGGCGACCGCACGGCGCTGTGATGGATTTCTTTCGCGAGCACGCGCTGCTCGACTATTTTTCAGGCAGCTTCGACGGCCCCGGAGAAGGCATGCTGTTGGTGCACGGCTCCATCAGCCGCGCGGTGGCACCCGCGTTCAACGAACGCATGCAGCGGCTTGCGCAAGACTTTTCACAGCAGCATCAGGCCGATCAGAAACTGCCGCCGCGCGAGCTGGAGGGCTATACGCTGGTGCTGGGAATGCGCAGTTGGGAGTTCGCCGTGTTCGGGCAGATGCGGCGCACGAATGCCGGGTAGTGCCGCCTAGTGCAACACAGTGCGACGCAACACATTTGTTCACAACACTTTGCCAAGCGCTCAAATTGAGCAGCCCCGCGCTTCACATGCGGCGTTCATGATTCACTTCACCGTGGCACCAACCCAGCCACTTGTTTGAAGGAGCATCACATGATTCGCACACCGCTCATCGCCGCCAGCATCGCTGCCGCAGCATTCGGCCTCGCAGCAAGTGCAGCCCATGCCGGCCCCAACATCAACGTACAGATCGGCACGCCGTATCCCGCCGTCGTGCCCGTGCAATATGGCGCGCCTCCGCCACCTCGCTATGAACGCGCACCGGCCCCGCGTCGCGGCATGGTCTGGTCGCAAGGTCATTGGGAATGGCGCGGCCATCGCCACGTGTGGGTGCCCGGAACCTGGGTGCGCGTGCGCCCCGGCTACAACTACCACCAACCGGCGTGGGAGCAACGCGGCGACCGCTGGCAGTACAACCGTGGCGGCTGGGATCGCGACGGTGACGGCGTGCCCAATCGCCACGACCGCCGTCCGGACAATCCTTATCGCAACTGAGGCCACTGAGGCCACTGAAAAAGAGAAAGCAAAAACGCCCTGCGCTACGCCACGCCCGTGCTGCCGACAAACACGGTCAGCACGCCGGTGTCGCCATACAGGCGATGCGCGGCGATCTCGCCGCGTGCGAAAAATCCCACCAGCGGCACATCGCCGAGCGCACGACGAACGATCTGCAGCTCGGCGCTGCTGCCTCCAAAGAACTGCCCGCTGCGATCCGAACAGCTCACATACACAGCGCCCAGAATGCGTCTGGAAGCGGCGGTGCGTTCGTAGGCAGCCACCTCGTCCACGCGGGTGCTGCCATGCACGGGAAGCACATCTTCGGCAGGCTCCAGCTCTTCGCGAATCTCGGCGCAGATGCGCATCAGGTCCGCCCGCGCCGTGCTCTGGTGGCGTTGGCAGAAAGCCAGCAGCGAGCCCACGTCGACCAATGTCTCCAGCGCCACGCCGCGGCGCGTGGCGTCCAGCCCCACGATATGCCGCACACGCGCTTGGGCACCGAAATGCCCGGTGTTGTGTGGCTGGCGCGAGCCCGCATCGAGCAGCGCCGCCATCGTTGAATTCACGGCCTGAATCGCCGGTTGCGTATCACCTTCGAGCGTGATGCCCAGCGTTTCGAGCAGCACGTCCAGCGCCGGAACGCCATCGAGCTCCAGCACCAGATTGTCCTGCGACGCCGTCACCACGCCCCATGGGGCGATCGGGCGACAGCCTTGCGTGACGCGCGAAATCCACTGCACTTGCGGACTGAACGCCACGCCCGACAAGCCGCCCTGCAGCACGCCGGAGTCCTCGCCATCTTGCTCGCGCTGATGCTCGCGCAGCAGGTCGAGCGCAAACTGCACCTTGGGTCCACGACTGGCCGTCACTCCGCCAAACAGATAGTGCGCGCTGGTGCGCTGCGCCATTTCTTCGAGTACCTCGCTCAGGTCGGGCGTGAACTCGTCGGCATGCACGAGCGCCGTCTGCGCCGCGAAGTCGCTCAGCCCCTTGCGCGGAATCGGCGCAATGCCGGAGAAGATGCGCCACTGCTCCGGCGGAATGTCGCACAGCAGCACGGAGAGCGCAGGTTCATCGAAATACTCCGCGTTGTTCGCCGCCACACCCATGCCGACGGTGCCGCTCCAGGCCTTCACTTCAGGAAGCTGCTGCGACATGAATTCGAGCAACTGCGCAGCTTCGTCGGCGTAGTGATCGGTGATGTACAGCAGCCCCAACGACGGCGAGCGCGCATAGCCGGGCAAGGCCATCTGCGCCTTGAGCTGCGCCAGCACCAAAGCCGCTGCCATGCGCCACTGGGGATGGGTGGCATGCCCGGAAGGAAACAATCTCGCCGTCATCGCTGAAGCGTCAATCCCATGACCGCGTCGATTACTTCGGTGCCTTCGGCTTGGCCTTCTTGGCGGCGGCCGATGGTGCGGTCTTCTTTGCAGCCGTGGTGGCTTTTCCCGCTGGTTTTTTGGCGGTTGCGGATGCGCCTGTGGCCTTGGCTGCAGCGGCCATGGCGGAGCGCGTCATCGCCTGCGCGCCCTTCACGCTTTCGGCAGCGAACTGGGTGGCCATGTCGGATGCTTTCTTGAGCGCATCCTGAGCCGCCCCACCACCCACGCCCACGCCCGCCATCGCCGGAGCATTGGCCGCGTGCTGCGACACATCGCGCATGGCGTTGGTGGCGATTTCCTGAAACTGGTTGGTGAGCGAAGTCCACCACTGCACCGGATCCACCATGCCCGCAGCACCCGGCATGAAGGCCGCGCCTGCGGCTGCCGCGTTGGGCGCAGCAGCTTGTGCTGGCTCTTCTTTGGCCGCCGCAGATGGCGCGCTCTGTGCTGCGGCCTGCGGCTCCGGCGTGGCGGTCTTGGGAGCCGCGCGCTTGACGGCAGCGGCCGCAGCAGCCTGGGTTGCATTGGCGGCATCGGTCATCTTCGCGCCGAACGAGCCCGCCAGATCACCCATGGCCATGTTCATGTTTTCCAGCGTCGCCAGCGTCATCTTCTGCACCTCCAGCGCCTGCACGGTGGCCGCCAGCGCGCGGGAGTTCTGCTCCAGCCAGAACTGCACCGACTTCAATTCGCCGATGCGTTTGTCAAGCTCTTCGACGCTCACGGTGGGCGCCACCCAGTTGCTCAATCCCGGCATCGAAGCGACGCCTGTGGCAGCGCCTTTGGCAAGACTCTGCAGAAAATCGAAGCCCGGCACAAAGCGTCCGAAACCGAAAGGTGTGTTGTCACTGTCGCTCATGATGTGTCTCCGTTGTGTGCACGCGAAAGGTGATGGCGAAATGAAAGAACCACGCGCGGCTCACAGCTTAACGCCAATGCTCCATGAGCCCCAAAAACTGCTTGCTGCGTGGCACTTTCGCAGCAAAACCTCTGCAGAATGCAGTTTTCCCGCCGATTTGAACCCGCACTCTTCACACGCCTTGGAAATCTCGCCCTAGAATGCCGAGACCAGCACTGCTGGCGTGTATTCCAAGTAAACAGATAAACAACCAACTTCATCATGGCAACTGCAAAAAAAGCGAGCGCGCCCGCCAAGAAGGCCGCTCCAGCAAAGACAGCGAAAGCTAAGGCTGCACCCGCAGCGAAGAAGGCTGCTCCTGCAGCCAAGAAGACTGCTGCAGCTCCCGCTGCTCCTGCAGCCCTGAAGCCGATCAAGGACGCGTTCAACAAGTCCACTCTGATCGCTCATCTGGTCGAGACCGCCCAGGTCGATGCCAAGGCCGTCAAGGCCGTGCTCGCCGCCCTCGAAAGCGCGATCCTGGCATCGGTGCACAAGAAGGGTGCTGGCGAATTCACACTGCCTGGTCTGCTGAAGATCGGCGTGCTGCAAGTTCCCGCCAAGAAGAAGCGCTTCGGCAAGGATCCGTTCACCGGCCAAGAGCGCTGGTTCGAACCCAAGCCAGCCACCGTGAAGATCAAGACCCGCGCCCTGAAGAAGCTCAAGGACGCAGCGGCCTGATCACCAGGACGATCTTCAGGATCGTCACGGCTCACGCAAAGAAAAACCGGCACATGTGCCGGTTTTTTCTTGTCCGCTCGCAGCACGAACGGCGTGAGCCCCCATCAGCTTTGCGATGGCTCCGCAAGATAGAGTTGCCCCAGTCGCGCTCGCTCCTTGGCTCCCACGCCGAGCTGCTTTTCCATGTACTTTTCAAGCCCTCCAAAATCGGCATCGACCGATTGCAATGCGGCTTCCAGAAAATCTTCCTGCACACGCCACAGCACGTTGAGCACTTCTTCGGGCGCTCCGTTGTTGAGGGTCGCGGGCCGACGATACAACGCATTCGTGAGCAGATAGTCTTCCATCACCACCGAACGCGGAACGCCCAGCGTCATCAGAATCAGCGCCGCCGCAAAGCCTGTGCGGTCCTTGCCAGCGGTGCAGTGGAACACCAGCGGCGCATCGTCTTCGAGCAGATGCTCGAACAGCTCCGCATACTGCTGCGCGTTGTTCGCAACGAATGCGCGGTAGGTGTCCTGCATCAGCCCCACCGCAATCGATGCCGTCATCTGCTTGCCTGCCAAAGCCATTTCCTTGGCGCGCTGCACCACGGTCGGCTCGATGGAAAGCGCGTGATAACGCACATTGGGAATCGCATAAGCCTGCGCCGCGCGTTCGGCATCGCCGCGAAAATCCAGCGCGCGCGACACGCCGATGTCGGCCAGCGTGCGGGTGTCCTGCGGGGTCAGCGCAGCGAGATGGTCCGAGCGGAAAATGCGACGCCAGCGCACCTGCCTACCTTCATGGCCCCGATATCCACCGATGTCGCGGAAGTTGGAGGCGCCTGCGAGATTGAGCGTACGTGTGAATTGATGATCCATGCCGACACTGTATTGGAAAAGCCCGCGTTTGGTGTGACACGTACTGGACTTCGGAGTCAGCATTCCACATGCGGAATTCAGCTTGTCGGCGTCGGAATGGGTGCAGGTGTCGGCAGCGCCTCATCGCGCTCCGAGCAGCGGTAGATCGGAAAACTCGTCGGCACGTCCACCGACCGCAACGATGCCTCCGTCGCGTAGATCGACTCCGTCCACGAGGCGGTGGACGGTACGGCGTCGATCATCACGCGCTGCTGTTCGGGCCCGAGAAAAACACCGACGCCTTGCAGATCGAATCGCCCGCAGTTCACGCGCGGATTGAAGTCGAGCTCCTTCGCGATGAGATAGGTCTTCTTGAGCAGCAGCGGCTCGGACAGACGTTCGTGAATGAACACCAGCGCCATCACGCCGATGGTCGCGCCCGACAGCATGATCAGCGACGAAAACATGGAGATGCGCGTGGCACGCGCCTTGCCGAACGCGTAGCGAACAAAGTGCAGCAGACTCCAGAGGATCATCAGATAGATCAGCGGCCTGCTCGCCAGAAACATCTGCACGAAGGTCAGCACCTGACTCGATCCAGGAAATGCCGCAACGTCCACACCGTAAACGCGGTTCAGCAGCACACTCGCCTGCAACGCCGCCTGCGTGTACATGAACCACACGAACACCGCCAGCGCCGCCTGCGAAGCCAACTGCCCACCGATGTGTCTGGTGAACTCCGAGTGACTGATGTAGGCGATCAGGTAGAACACCAGAAACACGATGCCGAACCAGAACACGTTCGGCGAGATGTCGCGCATCCATCCAATGCCGGAACGCGCAAGCAGATCGCCCAGCACGAACACGAAGAACAGCCCGATGACACCCGTCGCCGCAACGCCCAGACTTCTCAGGCTGTGCGCGTGCGCCTTCTTGCCCGCATCGGCGTGAACCGTCGCGGCTTCTTTCCGTTCTTCACTCGGCTCGGGTGACTCGTTCTTTGTCGGCATCGCGAATCGTCAATGGTTCGTCGGGGGCGGGTGCGGCTGTGTTTTGTTCATGCCCCAAAAAGCAAAAAGGCAGCCACACGGGCTGCCTTCTTCACAGAACTCACTGGATCTCGAACTCGGCGCGATCCTTGTCCGCAATCCACTTCGGCGGCTTGCCGCGACCACTCCAGGTGGCGCCGCTGACCGGGTCACGGTACTTGGCGGCAGCCTTCACACCGGCCGGCTTCCAGGGAATCACTTGCTGGGCGGTGAAGCCAAACTCGGCAATCAGCGCATGCACGGTGGCGAGAGCGGCCTTCGATTCGGATTTCTTGGCTTCGGCGATTTGTTGGTCCAGTGCCTGCTTCTGAGCCAGAAGTTCTTTGTAGGTAGTCATCAATGATTCACGGGTTGGAGCGATAAACAGCATATCGCAAACGGCAGATTCGACGCACGCGCAGTGCACCCTCACTCACCGAGGCGACAGTAGATTCCGCACGGATTCTAAAGGGCCGCCAGCCACTTGCAGGACTGGGCAGGTCTCACTGCCTCAAGAAAGATGCAGGCACTGCCGCGCACCCTGCCCCGAATCGCTCCCCAACCCGATCCATCAACCGAGCTGGGCCTTGTCCAATCCATACGCCGCATCGAGCGAACCAGGCACCGTGCGGAACGCCACATTGACGCGATTCCATGCGTTGATCGCCATGATGATGAAGGTGAGGTCGGAGATCTCCTTCTCGCTGAACTGCTCGCGCACCTGCTGGAAGATTTCGTCGGACACGCCATGCTCCGGAATTCTGGTGAGCACTTCCGTCCACGCCAACGCCGCACGCTCGCGCTCGGAGAACAGCGGCGACTCGCGCCAGATGACCAGATGGTGCAAGCGCAGCGGCCGCTCGTTGTGGATAGCCGCCTGCTTGATGTGCATGTCCACGCACAGACCGCAGCCGTTGATCTGCGACGCGCGGATTTCGACCAGATGGCGCGTGGTCGCATCGATCGACGAACTGCCAGCGGCCATGCTGAACGCGCTCAGCTTCTTGAAGAATTCGGGAGATTGCTCGGCATAGTTCACACGTTGCGTCATGAAGGACTCTCTTTCGATGAAGGTGGTTGAGATACACCTCCAAGACGTTCGAGCCCTCCTGTTTGTGACGGCTGCCCTCCACTCTTTACAAAAAAGCGGCGGCAATGCGCGCAAGCTTGTCCGGATTTCTCTGCGCATGGATCTGGAGAATGCGCTCGCCATCGGTCTCGTATGCGAGCACCGATTCCAGTTCGCCGTGGATGAAGCGCAGCACGCCCCACTGACCATTGACCAACGCCAGCTCGACGCGCTGCGCGTCCTGATAACGGCGATGAGCGGCAAAGAACAATTGCGCGATGCGTCTGGCCCCCAGCAACGGCTTGGGGAAACTCGTCACCTTGCCGCCGCCATCGCCCACCAGTTGCGCGTCGTCGGCCAGCAGGAATTGGAGCGCTGCAAAATCGCCGCTCTGCATCGCATCGGAAAATTGGCGCATGACTGTGTACTGCGCCGCAGCCGGCACCTTGCGTCTGGGCGCACCGCCATCGCGCAGCAGCGCCTTGGAACGGCTGACCAGTTGCCTCGACGAAGCCTCGCTTTTGCCAAGGGTGCTCGCAATGTCCGAATAGTCGGCATCGAACACCTCGCGCATCAGGAACGCCGCACGCGCCTCGGGCGACAAGCGCTCCAACACCGTCAGAAACGCCACGGACAGATCCCCGGCGCGCTCCAGCTCCTGCTCGGGTGACGGGTGTTGTGCTTCGTCGATCTGCGGCTCGGGCAACCAGAAGCCCACATAACTCTCGCGCCGGGCCTTGGCCGATCGCAGGTGATCGATGCTGGCTCTGGTGGTGGTCGTGACCAGCCAGGCTTCGGGATTGGCAATGCCAAGCTGGTCCGCATCGTGCCAGCGCAGCCAGACGTCTTGCACAACGTCCTCGGCCTCGGCGACCGAACCCAGCATGCGGTACGCAATGCCCTGCAAGCGCCGCCGCAGCCCCTCGAAGATTTTGGTCGCATCCTCCACCAGCCACTCCCGGAAAGCAAAGTTGATCTCTGCGCATTTCAGCACGGATCACGGCAGAGCGAAAAACCTCGCCCCCAGAACGACAAAAGCCCGTCCAATTTCTTGAACGGGCTTTTAGAGAATCAAGTGGTGGCCTGGCGCGGAATCGAACCACGGACACGCGGATTTTCAAAACAGCGAAATAATTCGCATTTATGCCGTAAGTTGAAGATTTACAAGCAATTTTTTCAGTTTTCAGTGTCTTTCCTGCGTCCGTTCCGAACCTGACGCCAAACGGTTGCTACTGTTTTCGACTCGGTCTCGGTTTTCGTCATGTAAATCAATGCAGTGGCGCTCGGTTGTGACGAACTCTACCGAACGGCTCGGCTCCAGGGTCAGTTGCGTTGCCTTGGCGCTGCCGGTGAGAGTCGCACTCATCGCATTTACATGCGTTGAGTCATTTGCGGGGCCTCGATCTAAGCCTGCTGTGCAGCAACTGCCACCTTCTCCACCTAGCGAGCGAGCAAATGCTCTGAGCCAGTTTGCGGTCGTTTATGTATCTGTTAGCTTGAATGGCTCGAACGACCGCACCGAAGTGCCTTGCGGTCACCGCAGCCTTCGTCACTTGAATCGCCCCTGATTCCCTAGACACTTTTGAGCCGTTGGCCGATCTGAGTCACTGCCCCGACCACCTCCAAGCAATCGGGGCACCCCTTACACAATCATCGACCCAGCGTTAGCCGCCTCCTGCAATGCCTTGGACGACAAATGCGCATACCACATCGTCACCTTGGGATCGCTATGGCCCAAGATCTGCTGCACCTCGAACAGGCTGCGCCCGTTGGACACCAAGAAGGATGCAAACGTGTGCCGCAGATCGTGGATACGCAGATTCACCCCAGCCAGCTCCCTGATCCGGTACCACTGCCAAGTGATCGCTGTGTAGGGCTTGTATGTCACAGGCGAAGGGAACAGATACTCTGACTTCCTTTCCAGCTCCCCCAGCACCCACATGGCCGAGTCATTCAGCGGGATGAATCGCGGCTTCTTGGACTTCGATCGCTTGGCATCCACCTTCCATGTCCGGGTTTCCTCGTTCACGTTGTCCCATGTCGCTGCCAGCGCCTCGTTCAAGCGTGCGCCTGTACTGAGCAGGAACATCAGGATGTGACAGATTGGCCGGTTGTGATCCGTTTTCAGGACATGCAGCAGGCGACCCAGTTGCTCCTCATCGAGGTAGTTCTCGACCTGGTTGTCCACCTTGAACAGCTCAATGCTCCTGAGCACATTCTTCTCGACAAACTCCCATTTCAGGGCCAGATTCAGAAACTGACACATCAACCGGACACCGTGATCGGCGGACGCAGGACTGAGTCCCTTCTTTTCTCGCAGGTCATTGTGGAACTTCTGCACCTCACGGCGAGAGATGGACTGCAGCGGCAGATCCTTGAAAACAGGCGCAATGTGAACCCGGTACAAGGACTCATCCCGGTTGAACGATCGCTTGTGCTGCTTCGCATGCGGCATGTAGTGCTCATGGAAGAACTTGTCCAAGGTCATTTGACCCGGGTTCTGCTTGATGACCTCCTCTTCCTTCTGCATCAGCAGATGCTCGGCTTTGATCTGTGCAGCTCTCTTCTTGGCCTGCACGAGGGTCAGATCATCGATCGTGCCGAGCTTTCTATAGCAGTTGGTACCGTTCTCGTTCTTCAGGCGCAGATACCACGTAGGCACGGCAGTTTTGGAGGCCCTGCACTCGACAAACAGGCCGGGGGTATCGGCCACGCTGTACTCGATCTTCTTCTTGTCCGGTGGGCACACCAGACCGGTTGCCATGAAGGCGGGGGTGAAATGCACAACAGGCATAGGAGTCTCCTTGTGTTTGGACGTAGCAGTGCCTAGCCCCAGACAAAGGGGGCGTGACACTTGGGATTGAAAAAAGAAGGTAGAGGAACCCGTCGCGAGACAGGTTTGAGACCCCCTACCGTGCGGCTTGTGACGTGATCAAAAACATCGATCTAGTCGAAACCGCAGTGCGCTCAGAGCGCCGGGATGGAGTAAGTTGCCGTAGACATGCCCACGGGCTGAAAGCCCGGCCCTGCATGTTCAGGGGCGTCAGGGTCGAATACCGTTTCAGGAAGATAGCGATCAAAGGCATCCTGGAAATCACGCACCTCATAGCCCTTGGGGGTTTCCTTTGCACTCATGCGCACGGTCTTGGGCTTGACCCCATAGCCGCTCAAGTTGCGGGCCAATTGCCGCGATGACATGGAGCTCCCACGGTTGTACTTGTCCCAATCCATATCG
The DNA here is from genome assembly GCF_011305535.1 of Diaphorobacter sp. HDW4B. Taxonomy (GTDB): domain Bacteria; phylum Pseudomonadota; class Gammaproteobacteria; order Burkholderiales; family Burkholderiaceae_C; genus Diaphorobacter_A. The sequence continues at coordinate 3,066,180 of NZ_CP049905.1, read as the reverse complement.
GGGTGTTCAAGCAGCTTTGCCAACAACGTTGCCGTTGGAATGTACGGGCCCTTCTTATAGTCGCTCAACACCTCACGAATATCCTCCAGCAATTGGTTGGCGGCAGACTTCGGAGGACTCGTTTCGACGCAGATAGCAAGCGCCGCCTCGACCGTCTTGTCGTACCAATCAAGCCCCATGCAATGGGCGATTGCGAGCAATGGCTCCCAGTTGTCCTGCTGGCGGTCACCGAGCTGCTCAGGCAGCTTGTCCCAGCCCTTGCTCAAGACTTCTTTGTGATCCATAACGAACCGCAGGATGCGTGATTGAAGATTCTTGATGGCCTCTGGATCAATGGTTCGCAGCCGCTCGATGTGGTCATCCTTCGTCTTACGCCTCATGGGCACCTGGATGCCCCGGCTCATGGTCGCGTCGGGCAGATGCCGCTCAAGAGCAATCCCTGCCAAGGCTTTAGGGCCATAGACAAAGAACGCGCACTCGAGCATCTCATCATTGATGTTCTCCACGCGCACGACATACCCGCCAAATTCATAGCCTTTGTTCACGACGCCGATCAGCTCATCTTTGCCAGCCACAAACGTATCGGCTTCATCGATCAGCAAGGTCGGGCCATGGTTTGAGATCATTCTGAAAAGAGCTGCCAACGTGATATTGGCTGTTTCAAAGGGACGACACACCAACTTCTCTACAACCTTCAACAACTGAGTTTTGCCGCACTCTCGTTCCGGTGCGTTGATCAGGAGAAGCGGGCAGCGTGTGAATTCCTTATAGCTCCAACTGAGAATGATCCACAACGACACTGCCAGAGCAGCTTGGTCTGAGATCACGACATATTTCTTGATCAACTTGATCAAATCTCCCATCAATGCATTTTTATCGACAGGTTGCGAGCAGGGTTCTAGACCGCCATCGTCGAACATTTTTCCAACGGCATTGGCTACTGGTTTCATTTTTCTCGTCATGGTCCATCCTATTTCAATGTGAAGTTTGAGATTCGGGGGGGAATCCCTGCACCCAGCTATATGCGGAGAAGAAGGTTGGCCAACCTGAATTTGCCCTGCATTTCAAGCAAATCCGGACGAACTATGACATACGATTTTTCGCAAAAAATCAGCCGTTTTCCCCAAAAACTCGAAAAAACATGACCTACAGGAGCTAACGCGCTTTCAGCACTGAACTCAAAAAACCTAATGAATAAAGTATTTCCAGCAGTAGAAATAGAAAATCCCTTTCCAGAGTACCTTCCAGCACTGTATTTGCATTTTTCAAGGCAACTTCACCCCCCTTCAAATATCGACCGTTAAGCCTTAATAAACGAGAGCTCAGTATTTAAAGTGCCTTCAGCAAGGGAGTCAGCTCCATATGAACTGCGTGATCATTCCTTATTATGAAATGTAAAACAATGTCAACTAAATAATGGATTAATCAAAAAATTATCCGATAAAATTGAAGGTCAATTAGTTGTGACATTCAGCACATCTCAATTCGCCGTGTGCAGACAGCGAATGCAGATCGCAAGGAAAAAATATATATAAGGACGGGGGACCAAGCCCCCTTGTTTTTCTATATCCCCCGGGGGGCCTCCCGCCAGTTGCCGCAACATCCGCAACGCCGCAACGTTCCATGCCTGACATGGGCCCGGGCCGTGGCGTGGCGCTGTTGCGGATGTTGCGGCACCCTGCAGGGGGCACCCCCACCGGGCGGGCGGCGGGGCCGGGGGGTGGCCGACCCGGCGGGGGCCACGAGTGGGGGCCAGGTTGTGCGCAGGCGCAGCGACCGGGGGCGGGCCATGGCCCCCCTCCTCACCTCCACCCCGTGCCCGCCAGCGGACCACTATCGAGGCCGTGCAGGGGCGCAACTTCCGAGATGATCACCAGTGGCAACAACTCATCTGGCAGGCCGTCCATATCAAGGACACGTTGGGCAGCTTCAAAAATGCAATGATCAAGGTTCATGGTTTACTTTCTTAGGTAGACCAGTGCAGCCCCGATGAGGACAAGCACCAGCAGTTGCGGATACATAAAGGTCAGGCTTGCGGCTGCTGCAATCGACATGGGTCGCGTGCAGTTGAACCACAGCCCCAGTACAAAGACCGTGAGCAGGGCAGCGAAAATGCTCGATGTCAGATCGTCTCCTTGGGCTTCTTGCGGCGGGTCTTTGCCATCACGACGTTCTCCAGAGTGGCTTTCGGAACGTGTTCATGAATGCGCGTGTTTGCCTCACTGCTGCGGATCAAGCCCAGATCCCGCAGTGCCGCCAGCACAAAGCCTCCGGTGTTGATGGACTTGCCCGGGTGCAGGGCGCAGAAGCTTCTGGCTTTCAGCTTGGGCTCTTTGCTGACAATCGCCTCAATGGCCTGAGCCGAGGCCCATTCGTTGCACCACATTCCTTTGCCGCTGTTCTCGGCAATGCGCAGGTGCAAGGTGTTCTCGGTCTCGTGCTTGCCCACGATGTAGGTCAGCGTGCTGCGACCAGAGACTGATGGGCAGTCGCCGGTGTACAGGGGTTTGATGGGGTCGTTCATGAGTTCTCCGTTGTTTCAAATAAGGTGGCGAAAACATCGCGTCCAAAAAAATGCCACCTCAGCGGGTGGCGCGATGGCAATAGGACAGCAATGTTGGGTCAGCGTTTCGCGGCACATAGAGGACGACTCCAAAGCCGTCATCACTGAGCACCAAGGTCAGCTCGAACCAATCCTGATGGCGCTGTGCCACGTCACATTGACGATCCAGAAGCGGGAAGCCCAGCGCTCCATCGACTGCCGTCATATCGTCGTCAGGCTCCACGACCAAGACCTTGATCAGGGAACCCAGATCGGGGACGTCATAAGGCTCCAGCTCCTCGATGCAGCGTCCAATCAACTCACCCAGCTCCGTCCCGCTGACTGCGGCTTGGGCCAGATAGATAGCGTCTGAATCCGCGTACACATGCATAGAACTCCTTGTGGTGAAAAAAGAAAACCCGCCGAGGATTTCTCCAGGGCGGGTGATGAAGGGTTAGATGGTCAGTTGCGTCTGGCCTTGCGCATGGACACGGTGAATCCAGCGATAGCGATCAGTAAAGGGCCACCAAGCAATGCAGCAAACAGGGGTGGCAAGTCACCTGTGCCAAGCAAGGTGACACCTTTATCGATCAATCTGTATGTCAAGTCATTGAACCATGGCTTGGCCAGCGCGATCCCATGCCATATCACCATGACCAAGGCAAGCAGCAGTGCCCCGAGCCACACTCTTTTGAGTACGGTGTAGGTCGCTTGCGGCAGGAACGAGCACCACGCAATCACAGCAAGCAACGTAACCGCTACCAAGGTTGTGGGCCAGAGGTACATCACGACCAGCGTCCAAACACAGGCCGATACCAAAATGGTTGTGGCCCAGCGTGCGATGTACTCGCTCTTTGGCAACTGATCGATGGCCTGCAAATGCGGCCCTGACAGAGGCCCTCCGAACATCTTCAGCAGCAAGCCGCCAAGGATCATCGTCACGCTCAGAATGGTGTTGACCAAGCGGTCGTGCATCAGTCCATAGTTCGTGATCCGCCTTCCTCCCATTCCATCCAGCGCCACATCGCTGCTCAAGGCAAAGATCAGCATGGCGATGCCCACAAAAATGATCGCAGTTGAAATCCTCTTCATCTATGTTCCCTTCTTTATCTCTGCTCTGATTTCGGCTTCATGACGCTCTGTGACTTTGGTGATGTAGTAGCCTGCCAAAACAAGCAAGCACACGCCAATCCACCACGCGATGAAGAATCCAATGACGCAACCGCCCAGAAGCAAGCCCTGCGTCCAGTTCTCTCCTTTCGTGAATCGCTTGTTTGCAAGCGAGCGGATATGCGCATCGACCTTCTTCTGGGCCGCTGGGCTTACCGGCTCATCTTGTTCAGCCGTTGCGCTGCCTTGCAGTCGGCTCTCGATCGCCTGAATCTGTTGTTCAGCCTCCTTCTGGACTGATTCCTGAATGGCCTTTTCTTCTGCCTGTCTCAGTTGGGCTTGCGCTCTCTCCTCGCTGCGCCTGAGTTCAATCTCAGCGGCCTGTTCCCTTTGAAGCTCCGCCCTTCGCTCGGCAATCTTTGTGTTCAGATCCAATTTATTCCTCGCTCAGTAGGTTGTTCAGCACTGACCCCGCAACAGCAGAGCCAACGACCACGCCCGCTGCCCCGATAGCAGCTCCACGGCCCCTGCGCTTGGCAACGTCCTCCGCATGGATCACGTCGTCAATGCATCTGGCTGCTCTTGCTGCACGCTCGGATTCCGGCACCCGCCTCTCAAAAGTGACCATCAAGGTTTCCCTGTCTGCAACGACAAGGTGCCGCTGCATGACCTTCTCCATGAACACCAAGCGCCAGCCCTCCGACGCCATGGCATTGATGTAGGCTTCCAGCACTTCGGTTTCGATCCGGCCCTCTCCAAGCAGGAGCGAGCTGATCGCCCCATCGGCCACGTCGATGACCTTGTATTCGTACTCCATTGCGTTGACTCCTTTCAGGTGGTTGATGAATGAATTGATTGATCAATGAAATGACCTCGCTCGCGCAAACGCGCCCAAGATGCCCCCCGCCGAGCCAACCGCGACGCACAAGCGTGCTGCAACAGTGCTGTGCAATTCGGGGGACAGATTCAGATGAATGGGTAGAGCGAGGCGAACGTACTGACTCTGTGCATGTGATGTCAGGTCGCATTGCAGCGCCTCCGCCAAACGCGCCTAGCGGCATATGAGGCTGGCAAATCGGACGTCACAGTACATGACAAATAATGTCTATTTCAACAAATTAGATTCTGGCTGAATCTTCAACGTGAAACAACCATTACTGTCGAATTCCAAATGGACAGATATGGTCAAGAAGAAGGCGACAAGCAAGCCGTTAGCAGAATTGTTGGGAGTACGAATCGCAGAATTGCGAAAGTCCCGGCAATGGACTCAGGCGCAACTGGCCGAGCGCATTGAGGTTGAGCCAGAAACAATTAGCCGCTTTGAACGAGGAGCGACGGTACCGTCACTGCACACGCTCGAAAAGCTTGCTCAAGTGCTGCGGGCCAGCATTGGGGAGTTACTGGTGGAAAGCTCCACAGCTCCTGATGATCAAGCGACGCGCATCAGCGCATGGCTTTCCGATTTGACGCCCAATGATCGAGCACTTGTCACGGATGTTGTGAAGCGGCTGTGTGATCGATTGCGCTGATGTTCTTCGAACCCAGCCGAACAACGTCAGTGATTGGGTGATGCATGCGATCACGAAGCTCGGAGCTGGGGACGCATGAGCCCCCGGTGAAGACAGCGCGATTGATTGCAGAGACACTGGGTGTGTCCCTCGCCTACCTGTACTGTGAAGACGATCAATGTGCGCGACTATTGCTGGCACTTGAAGGCGTGAGCAAGCCGCAGAGAGACAAGAAGCTGACTCAGTGGCTGAGTGAGTTCGCCTGACGTTCGGGCAAGCTACTTTGCTGGAAGCCAAAATGACAAAAGCCCGTCCAATTTCTTGAACGGGCTTCTGAGAATCAAGTGGTGGCCTGGCGCGGAATCGAACCACGGACACGCGGATTTCAACATCTGCTGAGCCATCGAGACTGTCCACCGATGAGAAGATCGCGCTCCTCAGCGAGCCTTTTCTACGGCCGTACAGATGTGTGCCCGTCCAGTGGGAAAGCAAGACCAAGGGCAAGTCGGACTACGCGCCGTCCTACACGAGTAGGGTCAAGCGCGATTGGGCAGAACACCAGCGGCAACGTAGCGTGGCAAGAAATGCTGGGGGGGACTGCCGCCGGAGTCAAAGCGCGGGCTCCGGCGACCTCGGCGAATCCAGGGAGGTATGGTGCGTTCCAACAGCCGCAGAACGACTCCACTGACACCCGTAACAGGTGAATTCCCCCCACACTGTCGCAGCGGCTTTCCTTGGCAAATTAGTTGTTGCCCCCACCACCACCGCAAACTCCCTCATATCTAACGTGCACAGGGGTGTTCTCATCCGTCAGAGCCGGTGGCGATCCAGCCGATCCCGGCACCCAGGACAGGCCAGCAGCGGTGGAGGAGGATGTCACTCCGTCGAAGAGGGTGAAAGATGCGGGCCCGTAAGTAAATCCACTGGCAAACGGCGTCCCATTATCGATAGTGAGCTCGATCGTGTTCAAAACCAACGCATCTGTAGGCAGCCCAACCACATGGGTAGCTCCATCAGTACCGAAATAATACCAAGATAAATCAAAGTCATACTGACACTTCGTGTTCACGGTCAGCACCGCAGTGCTGCACACGGCGGCATTGGGTGAGGGGGCGCAAACCTGATAATTCACTGTGCAATTGCCGCTCCCCGGCACATCGTAGGTCGCCATACCGGTGCTGCTCACGCTGGAGTTGGTGCAGGTGCCGCCGGGTTCCAAAGTGAACAGACTTCCTGGCGGATAGGTGTCGTTTGGCGTTATGTCTGATGTGGCGCCAACAGTATTCGCAAGCTGAAGGGCCTCATCATCCACAGGAGTAACGACGGGAACCACAGGAACGACAGGAATGATGGTCAGCACAGCTGTGCTGCACACGGCGGCATTGGGTGACGGGGCGCAAACCTGATAATTCACTGTGCAATTGCCGCTTCCCGGCACATCGTAGGTCGCCGTGCCGGTGTTGCTTACGCTGGAGTTGGTGCAGGTGCCGCCGGGTTGCAACGTGAATAAACCTCCTGGTGGATAGGTATCGTTTGGCGTTACGTCTGAGGTGGCGCCAATGGCACCGGCAGGCCAGCTGGCCGTATCATCCACAGCCGTAACAACAGGAACCACAGGAATGACGGTCAGCACAGCTGTGCTGCACACGGCGGCATTGGGTGACGGTGCGCAAACCTGATAATTCACTGTGCAATTGCCGCTTCCCGGCACATCGTAGGTCGCCGTGCCGGTGTTGCTTACGCTGGAGTTGGTGCAGGTGCCGCCGGGTTGCAACGTGAACAAACTTCCTGGTGGATAAGAGTCGTTTGGCGTTACGTCTGAGTTGGCGCCAACGGCACCGGCAGGCCAGCTGGCCGTATCATCCACAGCCGTAACAACAGGAACCACAGGACCGGCGCTGGCACAGGCAAGTTGCACAGTACAGCTCTGATTAGGCGACAGTTGAGTGCCCACCACACAGTCTGTGGGAGGACTCAACAAACTGGTGCCGGTGCCCGGAGTCAGCGCCGTAATTTTGAGCAAGACGTTGGTATTATTTTTGACGGTATTGGCGTTGGTACCAGTGATGCTGAGCGTGCCGCCAGAACTGCTGTCCAGCGACAATGCGGTCAACACCTGACTCATCAGGTCTGTGGGTGTCATCGCGCTCAAGGCTAGCACACAGCCCATCATCAGCGAGGCCACCCTGCCAGTGATTGCCAGTTGGCGCCAAGCTAAGGCAAGCACCCCCAGAAGCAGCAACGCCAAGCCAAAGCCCGAGAGTGACGGCACAGCGGCTGGGGGGACCACTGGCTCTGCCGTGTAAACCAAATTCACGGAGCATGATGCAGCTGACTGCGCAAACGCCATTTTACCGGGGACAAGTCCCAGAAGCCCTGTGACTAGGGCGCCCGTCGGCAAATGCGCTCTCCGTGGATTTATCATGAATGTATCAAGTGTAATTTTTTCCATGAAATAACTACCAATTTCGAGGAGTAATAAATTCTACATATAACTGTCACAATTCACCCTCCTCCAGCAGAAATCGCATGATTGTTCAAAATTGTTCAACAACCTGCGACACAGAATTGGAAATATCCATGCCTATGGGCGACCATTCAAAAGGATGTTCGAAGACTTCGCCCTGATTTTCTTGCCTAACGGACTGCCAAAATCCCCCAGACACTTGCCACGAAAAATCCCCAATCGAGTAGAACGTCCTACAAGCGATTCTTTCGAGACAGGCAAGGGGTAAGGCACTCCTGTTTGGTCAAATTTTCAACTAGAAATCAATCAGTATTTCAGCCGCCTGCTAAGCGTGTCTCCCATAGAATTGCTTGGCTAGTATCGAGACAGCCGCGATAGTCAATCCCTTTTCAATCAGCCAAAAGACTCGAACCCCAACCTGACGCAAGGCAAGATCTTGAACCGCCATTTGAGATCACGACGTGAGGAGCTGGGCTGGTCTCAGGAAAAAGTGGAGGTGCTGATCGGCATTGAAGAATCGTCGAGCCGTGCTCGGATCAGCCGATATGAGTTGAGGACGCATGAGCTCCCGGTGAAGACGGCACGATTGATTGCAGAAACACTTGGTGTGCCCCTCGCCTACCTGTACTGTGAAGACGATCAATGTGCGCGACTATTGCTGGCACTTGAAGGCGTGAGCAAGTCGTAGAGAGACAAGAACTGACTCAGTGGCTGAGTGAGTTCGCCTGACGTTCGGGCAAGCTACTTTGCTGGAAGCCAGAACGACAAAAGCCCGTCCAATTTCTTGAACGGGCTTCTGAGAATCAAGTGGTGGCCTGGCGCGGAATCGAACCACGGACACGCGGATTTTCAATCCGCTGCTCTACCAACTGAGCTACCGGGCCACTTGGGGAAGACTTGAATTATATACAGATTTTTTTGCTTTTTTTGCAAATCGCCGAAAAATTTCTGTTTTTTGAATTCTTCGTCATCCTCGTTTGTTGCGGCCCAAGTCTACACCGAGTTGGCGCAGCTTTCGGTAAAGATGGGTGCGCTCGAGACCTGTTTTTTCCGCGACGCGGGTCATGGAGCCGCCTTCGCGGGCTAGATGAAACTCAAAGTACGCTTTTTCGAATCCGTCGCGTGCTTCGCGCAGCGGTCTGTCGAGATCGAAGCCCTGATGCGACATGGGGCCTTGGTCCACTTCGGCGACCATGGCGACAGCGGTTGGCGATGCGCCTGCCACGCCATTGAGCGCCGGAGCACCTGTACCGTTGCTCGCGACCTTGGCCGGAGCACCGTTCTGACCGGGTGCGCCCGAAGCCTGCGCCTGCGAGCTGCTGCCGTTGCCCGTGCTGCGCGCCAGACCCTGCTCCACTGCCTTGAGCAGCTTCTGCATGGTGATGGGCTTTTCGAGGAACGAGAAGGCGCCGATGCGCGTGGCTTCCACCGCCGTGTCGATGGTGGCGTGGCCGCTCATCATGATGACGGGCATGTTCAGCATGCCGGATGTGGCCCATTCCTTGAGCAGAGACACGCCATCGGTATCAGGCATCCAGATGTCGAGCAGCACCAGATCGTAGACATTGTCCAGACGTGCGTTGCGAGCCTGGGTGGCGTTTTCTGCGAGGTCCACGCTGTGACCCTCGTCGTTCAGGATTTCAGACAACAGGTCCCGGATTCCCAGCTCGTCGTCAACCACCAGAATGTTTGCCATGTGTTTAGATACACCCTTGTTGCACGATATGCGCGTGTTGTTAAAGTGCTGAAGCGATGTCCGAAGGGAATGATAGCGACACTTGTGCCCCTTTCACCACATCGTTTTCCACACGATTGACCAAATCGACACGCGCGCCGTGTTCATCTGCTATTTTTTTCACCACCGCGAGCCCCAATCCCGTGCCGCGCGGCTTAGTCGTAACGTAAGGCTCAAACGCCCGTTGCAGTATATGCGCCGGGAAGCCCGGCCCCGAGTCTGACACAGTCAGGCGCACACGATTGGATGTGTCACTCAAAACGGTGCTGATCCGTACCGGCTTGGCGGGCTCTGCGCTTTGCTCCGCCGCCTGTTGCGTGGCGTCCTGGGCATTTTGTAAAAGATTATGTATGACCTGCCTCAACTGCTGGGCATCCCCGTTGATGTGCGGGTTGCGGGGGTCCAGATCGGCATCCACGGTCACGGTGGCGTTCTCGGAACCATAGAGATGCAGCACGTCGTTGACCAGCGCATTGAGATCGAGTTGGTGCAGTTCGGCGGCGGGCAGGCGCGCATAGTCGCGGAATTCGTTGACCAGCCGCTTCATCGCATCCACCTGCTCGACGATGGTCTTGACCGACTTGTTGAGCACAGCCTGCTCGGCTGGCGGGACCTTGCCGTCGAGCTTCATCGCCAGGCGCTCGGCCGACAACTGAATCGGCGTGAGCGGGTTCTTGATCTCGTGCGCCAGACGCCGCGCCACTTCGCCCCAGGCCTGTGCGCGCTGGGCGGAGACGATTTCGGAGATGTCATCGAACACCAGCAGGCGCGCGCCGCCGGGCAACTCTGCACCACGCGCCACCAGGCTGGTGCCTTGCGTGCCGACGACGCCCGAGGGCGGCGCATCAAGTTCGAAAGGATGTTGCCAGTGATCGAGCCCATGGTGCGTGCGCTCGCGATGGAACTCGTCGAAATGGTTCTGCACCGCAGTCGCGAACTCGGCAAGCCCCGGCACATCGGCCAGCGGCTTGCCTTCGAACGCGGCCATCGGCGCACGCAGAATGCGCGTCGCGCCGGGGTTGGACGAAAGAATCGTGCCCATGGCATCCAGCACGATCACGCCAGCGGTGAGGTTGTCCTGAATCGTCTGCAGATTGGCGCGCGCGGCATCGACCTCGCCCATGCTGCGCTCGACCGCCGCACGTGCGTCGGCAAGCTGCTGGGTCATCGTCGCAAACGAGCGCGTGAGGCCGCCGAGTTCGTCGTTGCTCTGGATCACCGCTTTCGGACTCAGATTGCCCGCAGCCACTTCGCGCACGCCATCGGCCAGCAACAGCAGCGGTCGCACCAGTTGATTGCCGAGCAGCACCGCCAGCAGCACCGCGCCGAACACCGCGAGGAACAGGCTGAGCGTGAGCGTGCCTATGTACATGCGCCGCAGGCCGCCACGGGCGAGCGCCCGCTCCTGATACTCGCGATTGGCCTCCTGCACCGCGATGGCGTTGGCCACGAGCGCGGGTGGCAGCGAAACCGTGGCCTGCAGAAAGCGCGGCTCGACCAGCAAGCCGAGCGTCGGCGTGCTGACCAACACCAGCGCCTTCACGCGCGCGTTGTCTTCCGCCTTGGCGGTGGTGATGTCGTCCAGCCCCTCGATCTGGAACGTCATGCGCTCCTGCCGCGCATTGCGCAACTGCTGCGGCGTGGGGCGATCCGGATTGAGCGAGAAGCGCGACTGCCCGGCACTCGCGACTGGTTGGCCAGACGCGTTCCAGAGAACGATGTCGGAAGCACCCAACTGGTCCTTGATGCGATCGAGCACCAGCCCGGCAGCGGCGTCCGGCACCTGCGCGAGCTGGGTGCTGGATTCGCGGGTCTTGGAGCCGATATCCGCGCCCATGGTGTCGAGCGTCACGCGCGCAAGGCTCACGCCCGAGGACAGTGCGCCTTCGACACGCACGTCGAACCAGCTCTCGATCGAGCGCGAAACGAATTGGTAGGACACCACATAGATCAGCAGCCCGGGAATCACGCCGACCACGCCGAAGATGCCTGCCAGCTTCATCAGCAGGCGGCTGCCGAAACGCCCGCGCTTCAGACGCATGGCAAGCCGCAGCGCGCCCCAGGCCAGCACGGCCAGAAGCAGCACCGCGACCAGCACGTTCACGCCCATCAGCCAAGCGAAATTGCGCTCGTAGAGATCGCGGTTGTTGGTGGCCTGGGTGAGCAGGAACAGCAGCACCAGGCCGATCGCGCACATCAGCGCCGCGCCGATTCCGAGAGCCCAGCGCATGGTGCGGCCACGGCTTTTCTGCTTGCGAGCAGCCTCCGAAATCTGTGCGGGCTGCTGCGGCGCGGTCACTTGGTGGTCTCCACCGTCGTGCTGTTCAGGCGCACGCTGCGAGAGAGTGAAAGGCTCCATCCCGAGCGGCCCACGGTGCTGAGCTGCAGCGGCCTTGGAAGCTGCGACATGTCGAGGCGGAATTGAAAATGCAGCGTCTGCGTGCCGTTGTCATCGAGCACATCGCTGCCCGCCACGTTCCAGCGCGAGATCCGCTGCATGACGGCCAGCGCATCACCCAGCTCTTCGAAGTTCTGTCCCAGCGACACGCCAAGGCCATTGTCGGCAAACGGTGCAGAGGATTGGCTCAGTCGCCAGCGGCGCGTGAGCGGCTGGTAGCTCAGGCGCATGTGGCGCGTGGCCTGCGCGACCACTTTGTCGGACCAGTACCAGCGCTCGCGCACGATCTGCGACTCGGCCACGAAGTACATGGCGATGCCTTTGTAGAGCGCGTCCTCGACCTGATCGGGCAGCTCGAAGCGCATGCTGGTCGACAGCAGCAGGCCGTCGGCAGTCTGATGGAGTTTGAAGTCGGCGATCTCGCTGCGGCTTTGCGCCTGATCGGCAAAACCCGTCACCGGAGCCCACAGGCCGGCCAGCGCACCCACCAGAAGCGCCAAGCGCAGCCACCACGCAATCATCCTGCCGCGTGCATTCAACTCACGCAGCCAGCTTTTGCAGAAGTGCGTAGTAAAAGCCGTCATGGTCACCTATCGCATTCTCGCGGAGCTTGTCATCTCCCGCAGGATGACCGGGCATTAAATGGCCTGGCGAGGTGAGTAAAGCGGCATCAGTGTTGCGCGAGAGAAACGCTTTGACTTGGCTCTGCCCTTCCACATGGAAGATCGAGCAGGTGCAGTAAAGCAGCTTGCCGCCCGGTTTGAGCAGCGGCCAGAGCGCAGCGAGCAGTCGCTCCTGCAGCTTGGCGAGCTGCGGCAGATCGCTCTCGCGGCGCAGCCAGCGCACATCGGGATGGCGGCGCACGATGCCCGCAGCGCTGCAAGGCGCGTCGAGCAAGATGGCGTCGAACTGCGCCTTGCCATTGGCCTTGGGCCACCATTCATCCACCAGGCCGGCATCGGTCACGAGCACCTGCGCCTTGAGCTGCAAACGCTCCAGCGTCTCGCCGATGCGGCGGGCACGCTCGCCGTCCATCTCCAGCGCCGTCACTTGCCAGTTCTGCTGAGGTCCAGCCAGTTCAAGCAGGTGAGCCGTCTTGCCGCCCGGTGCGGCGCAGGCGTCGAGAACCTGCAGCGGCTGATTCTGATCCAGCCCCGCCGTGATCAGCGGAGCGGCCAGTTGCGCGGCCGCATCCTGCACCGAGACATCGCCCACGTCAAAGCCCGGCAACTGCAAAACCGGCGCCGCCTGTTGAAGTTCGATGCCGTGGCCACCCACGCGCGTGCCTGCAAGGCCTTTGGCCTCAAGCTGGGACAGGTATTCGTCGACCGTGCTGCGCAGCGCGTTGATCCGCAGCGTCATCGGAGCATGCGCGTTGTTGGCCGCGAGAATCTGTTGCCAGTGATCCGGATAGTCCTTCTGCACAGCGCGAATCCACCACAGCGGATGGTTCCACTGCGCGACGGGGTCCTTGTCAGTCGCGGCGACCAGCGCATCGCGCTCGCGCAGAAAACGGCGCAGGCAGGCGTTCACAAAGCCCGCCTGACCACGCATCGCCGAATTGCGCTTGGCCGCTTCGACGGCCTGACTCACCAGCGTGAACGGAGGATACGGAGCCGCTTCTTCCTGCCATGCCAATGCGAGCGCCGTGCACAGCAGGTTGTCCACGCGCGGCGGTGGATTGCGCGGAGCCAGCTCCTTGCGCAGCGCCTGCGCGCGGCCCAGTTGGCGCAGGGACTGGAACAGCAAAGCCTGCACGCCGGGGCGCAGACTGCGCTCGACCTGTTCGAGCACGGCCGTGGCCGATTGGCCTTCGCGCACGGATTGCAGGCACTTGGCGGCCGCGTCGAGCTGCTTCCACAAGGCGACGCCCTGCTGCTCCGGCGAGCCGTTCTGCGCGCGTGGTTGTGAGGATGTTGTCTTCTTGGACTGAGTCGCCATAAGCCGAAAAACCAATCAAGGCAGCCAGGTGCTGATCGAAACCGATCAAAGCATCAGTGCCTGCTTGAAGCCGAAAACCCAGGCCAGCACGTTGGCGGGAAACTGAGTCACGGCCTTGTTGTAATGATCCACCGCTGCATTGAATTGCGCGATAGCGAGATCGATTTGAGTGCGTTGATGTGCACTTCGTTCAATGAGTGAATTGAGCACCGTCGCGCCACTCGCATCCGCATCGTCGCCCTCTTGCGAGGGCTGAGCCTGCGATGCATCCACCAGCGCCGTCCATGCCGCGTCCAGCACCTTGCCTGCTGCCACGAGCGCCGAGCCCGCATGCTCGTCAAGCGGGCGTGAGCGCATCACCGCCAGCGATGCCGCGTACTGCGTGCCCGATGCGCGCAAGGCCTCGTGCAGTTGCGCATCCCGAGGCACGCGCGGACCGCTGACGGCTGCGTCGTACTCGCCCAGCAGCGCGGTGCGCCGAAGCAGCTCGGCATCCAGCGCACCGAAGGCCTGGATGGCCGCCGAACGCAATCGCACCAGACGGTTGTACGCCCCCACGGCCCAGAACACCAGCACGGCAAGAACGATGAGCCAGCCTGTCAGGAACATGGGTTGCGGTCCGGTGAATGGAGACGTTGAGAACGACGGGTCGTGCGGTGCATGCCTCGCAATGTAGAGCACTTTCGCGATCTGCACTGCTCACAAAAAGAAAAACTCCCGCACTATCCGTGCAATGCACGGCAGGGCGGGAGTGCTCCGATCAGCCCGAAGGGCCGATCTCAGCGCGGGCTACGGCTCAATCCGCAGCAGCAGCGCTTTGGTCCTGAGCGGTCGGCTCGGTGACGTCGTCCGAGGAATCACCGGCAGTCGCCAGTTCTTCGGCTTCGGCGTCGGCAATCGCACGGCGCTCGGCTTCGTCCATCGTGTCCTTGGCCTTGCGGGCCTCGTGGTATGCGAGACCGGTACCAGCGGGGATCAGACGACCCACGATGACGTTTTCCTTCAGGCCACGCAGCTCGTCGCGCTTGCCCATGATGGCAGCTTCGGTGAGCACGCGGGTCGTTTCTTGGAAGGAAGCGGCCGAGATGAACGAGTCGGTGGACAGCGATGCCTTCGTGATACCCAACAGAATGTTGGAGTACGTTGCCGGGATCTTGCCGTCCTTTTGCAGCGCTTCGTTCGTGTTGAGGATTTCCGAACGCTCGACTTGTTCACCTGCAATGTAGGTGGACTCGCCAGTGTTCTCGACCACAACGCGACGCAGCATCTGGCGCACGATCACTTCAATGTGCTTGTCATTGATCTTCACGCCCTGCAAGCGGTACACGTCCTGCACTTCGTCAACGATGTAGCGTGCCAGTTCCTCGATGCCGAGCAGACGCAGGATGTCCTGTGGATCTGCCGGGCCGTCGACGACCAGTTCGCCCTTGTTCACGACCTGGCCTTCGTGGACCAGCACGTTCTTTTCCTTCGGAACCAGTTCGTCCCAGACCTTGCCTTCCGGATCGGTGATCTGCAAACGGACCTTGCCCTTGGTTTCCTTGCCGAACGAGATCGTGCCGGTCATTTCGGCCAGCATGCCCTTGTCCTTTGGCGAACGCGCTTCGAACAGTTCGGCCACACGTGGCAGACCACCGGTAATGTCGCGGGTCTTCTGACCTTCGACCGGGATACGGGCCAGCACTTCGCCTGGACCCACGTCCTGATCGTCACGCACTTGGATCAGCGCGCCGACCTGGAAGCCGATCGTCACCGAGTGATCGGTGCCGGGGATCTTCACTTCCTGACCGTTCGCGTCGATCAGCTTGACCTGTGGACGCACCACCTTGGCGGAGCCACGACGCTTCGGATCGATCACCACCAGCGTGGACAGACCGGTCACTTCGTCGACCTGCTTCGCAACGGTGAGGCCTTCCTCGACGTTTTCGAACTTCACGCGACCAGCGTATTCGGTGATGATCGGGCGTGTCAGTGGATCCCAGTTGGCGAGAATCGCGCCAGCCTTGATCACCTGATCGGCCTTCACGGTCAACGTGGCACCGTATGGCACCTTGTGACGCTCACGCTCGCGACCGTTGTCGCTGATGACGATTTCGCCGGAACGGGAAATCACCACCAGTTCACCCTTGGTGTTGGTCACGTAGCGCATCGTGCTGTTGAAGCTGATCGAACCATTCGACTTGGCTTCCACGCTCGAGGCGATGGCTGCACGCGAAGCCGCACCACCGATGTGGAACGTACGCATGGTCAGCTGGGTACCTGGTTCGCCGATGGACTGGGCAGCGATCACACCCACGGCTTCGCCATGGTTGATCAGGCCGCCGCGGCCCAAGTCGCGACCGTAGCACTTGGCGCACAGGCCGTAGCGGGTTTCGCAGGTCAGGGCTGTACGCACCTTCACTTCGTCCACGCCTTGAGCTTCGATCTCTTCGATCAGGTCTTCTTCCAGCATCGTGCCGGCAGTCACCAGCACCGCACGGGTTTCGGGGTGCAGGATGTCTTCGGCAGCCACGCGGCCGAGGATACGGTCACGCAGCGATTCGATGGTTTCACCGCCTTCGACGATGGCGCGCATCAGCGAACCATTGTGGGTGCCGCAATCCTGCTCGTTCACCACGAGGTCTTGCGTCACGTCCACCAGACGACGTGTCAGGTAACCCGAGTTCGCCGTCTTCAACGCCGTATCCGCCAGACCCTTACGGGCACCGTGGGTGGAGATGAAGTACTGCAACACGTTCAGGCCTTCGCGGAAGTTCGCGGTGATAGGCGTCTCGATGATGGAGCCGTCAGGCTTGGCCATCAGACCACGCATACCTGCGAGCTGGCGAATCTGAGCCGCGGAACCGCGGGCGCCGGAGTCGGCCATCATGTAAATCGAATTGAACGATTCCTGATCGACTTCGTTGCCGTGACGGTCAATGGTCTTTTGCTTGGCCAACTGGGCCATCATGACCTTGGAGACTTCGTCACCTGCCTTGCCCCAGATGTCCACGACCTTGTTGTAGCGTTCGCCCGTGGTCACGAGACCGGAGACGTACTGCTGCTCGATCTCTTTGACTTCCTTCTCGGCACGACCGATGATTTCCGCCTTCTGTGGCGGCACCAGCATGTCGTCCACGCAGATGGAAATACCGGCACGCGTGGCCAGACGGAAACCGTTTTGCAGCAGCTTGTCTGCAAACACGACCGTTTCCTTCAGACCGCACTTGCGGAAGCTGGTGTTGATCAGCTTGGAGATTTCCTTCTTCTTGAGCGCCTTGTTCATGTTGGAGAACGGCAGGCCCTTGGGAAGAATTTCGGACAGCAGAGCGCGGCCGACGGTGGTTTCCACGAGGCCGGTCTCGGGCTCGAATTCGCCCGTGGCCTTGTTCTTGGTCCACTCGGTCAGACGCACGGTGATGCGCGCTGCGAGTTCGGCTTCACCAGCGTCCAGAGCGCGTTGCACTTCGCCGATGTCAGCGAACACCAGGCCTTCACCCTTGCCGTTGATCTTGTCACGGGTGGCGTGATAAAGACCCAGCACCACGTCCTGCGAAGGAACGATGGAAGGTTCGCCCGAAGCCGGGAACAGCACGTTGTTCGATGCCAGCATCAGTGTGCGGGCTTCGAGCTGCGCTTCCACCGACAGCGGAACGTGGACAGCCATCTGGTCACCGTCGAAGTCGGCGTTGAACGCCGCGCAGACGAGTGGGTGCAGCTGGATGGCCTTGCCTTCGATGAGGATGGGCTCGAACGCCTGAATGCCCAAACGGTGCAGCGTAGGCGCACGGTTCAGCATGATCGGGTGTTCCTTGATGACCTCTTCCAGGATGTCCCACACGACTGGCGTGCCGGCTTCCACTTCCTTCTTGGCAGCCTTGATGGTCGTGGCGATGCCCATCGCTTCGAGGCGCGAGAAGATGAATGGCTTGAAGAGTTCCAAAGCCATCAGCTTTGGCAGACCGCACTGGTGCAGCTTGAGGTAAGGACCCACGGTAATCACGGAACGACCGGAGTAGTCCACGCGCTTGCCCAGCAAGTTCTGACGGAAACGACCGCTCTTGCCCTTGATCATGTCGGCCAGCGACTTGAGGGCACGCTTGTTCGCACCAGTCATCGCCTTGCCGCGACGGCCGTTGTCCAGCAGCGAGTCAACCGCTTCCTGCAGCATGCGCTTTTCGTTGCGCGCGATGATTTCAGGAGCCTTCAGCTCCAGCAGGCGACGCAGACGCGAGTTGCGGTTGATGACGCGGCGATACAGATCGTTCAGATCGGACGTAGCGAAGCGGCCACCATCCAGCGGCACCAGCGGACGCAGGTCCGGTGGCAGCACGGGCAGCACTTCCAGCACCATCCACTCGGGCTTGATGCCGGACTTCTTGAACGCTTCCAGAACCTTCAGGCGCTTGGCGTTCTTCTTGACCTTGACTTCGGAGCCGGTCAGATCGCCACGCAGGCGCTCGATTTCCATATCGATGTCGATACCTTCGAGCAGATCCTTGATGCCTTCAGCGCCCATCTTGGCGATGAATTCATCACCGTATTCCTTGCGCTTGGCGTCGTAGTCGTCCTCGGACATGATGCCGAACTTCTTCAGCGGAGTCATGCCCGGGTCGGTCACCACGTAGGCTTCGAAGTACAGCACGCGTTCGATGTCGCGCAGCGTCATGTCGAGCACCAGGCCCAGACGCGACGGCAGCGACTTCAGGAACCAGATGTGCGCGCAAGGAGCGGCCAGGTCGATGTGACCCATGCGCTCGCGGCGAACCTTGGTCTGCGTGACTTCAACGCCGCACTTCTCGCAGATCACACCGCGGTGCTTGAGGCGCTTGTACTTGCCGCAAAGGCATTCGTAGTCCTTGATGGGGCCGAAGATCTTTGCGCAGAACAGACCATCGCGCTCTGGCTTGAACGTGCGGTAGTTGATCGTCTCAGGCTTCTTCACCTCGCCGAAAGACCACGAACGGATCTTCTCGGGCGAAGCCATGCCGATCTTGATGGCATCGAAATGCTCATCAGGCGTGAATTGCTTGAACAGGTCGAGTAACGATTTCATGGACTCTTTCCCTTTTCAATAATTAAGAACGTTCCAGTTCGATGTCCAGGCCCAAGGAACGAATTTCCTTGACCAGCACATTGAACGATTCCGGCATGCCGGCTTCGATCGAGTGTTCGCCCTTGACGATGCTCTCGTACACCTTGGTACGGCCCACCACGTCATCGGACTTCACTGTCAGCATTTCCTGCAGCACATAAGCAGCGCCGTAAGCTTCCAGCGCCCACACTTCCATTTCACCGAAACGCTGGCCACCGAATTGGGCCTTGCCGCCCAGCGGCTGTTGCGTCACGAGCGAGTACGGACCGGTGGAGCGGGCGTGCATCTTGTCGTCGACCAAATGGTGCAGCTTCAGGTAGTGCATGTAGCCGATGGTGGTCGGACGCTCGAAGCGCTCGCCAGTGCGGCCATCAAACAGGTATGCCTGCGTACGCGTATCGGTCAGGCCCTTGGCCTTGGCGATGTCGTCCGGATAGGCCAGCTTCAGCATGTCCTTGATTTCGGCTTCGGAAGCACCATCGAACACTGGCGATGCGTAAGGCACGCCGGTGCGCAGGTTGTCCGCCATCTTCATGACCTCGTCGTCGGACAGCTGCGTCAGTTCTTCCTTGCGGCCGCTCGAGTTGTAGATCTGCTCCATCAGCGCGCGAATTTCTTCGGCACGTGCGTGGTCACGCAGCATCGCGTCGATACGGTGGCCCAGACCCTTGCCGGCCCAGCCCAAGTGCACTTCCAGCACCTGACCGATGTTCATGCGCGATGGCACGCCCAGCGGGTTCAGCACGATGTCGGCGGTGGTGCCGTCTGCCAGGTAAGGCATGTCTTCCACAGGCGTGATCTTGGAGACCACACCCTTGTTGCCGTGACGGCCGGCCATCTTGTCACCAGGCTGCAGACGACGCTTGACGGCCAGGTACACCTTGACCATCTTCAGCACGCCCGCTGGCAGCTCGTCGCCTTGCGTGAGCTTCTTGCGCTTTTCTTCGAACGCCAGGTCGAACGCGTGACGTGTCTGCTCCAGCGCGTTTTTGATGGATTCGAGCTGGGTCGCGACGGTGTCGTCGGCAGGACGGATGTCGAACCAGTGGAACTTGTCCACTCCGTCGAGGTACGCCTTGTCGATCTTCGTGCCCTTGGCCAGCTTTTGCGGGCCGCCGTTGGCGATCTGGCCGATCAGCAGCTTCTCGATACGGTCGAACGCGTCGGCTTCCACGATGCGCAGCTGGTCGTTCAGGTCGAGGCGATAGCGCTTGAGTTCATCGTCGATGATCTGCTGGGCGCGCTTGTCGCGCTGGATGCCTTCACGCGTGAACACCTGCACGTCGATCACGGTACCCGAAGAGCCCTGATCCACACGCAGCGATGTGTCCTTCACGTCCGAAGCCTTCTCGCCGAAGATCGCGCGCAGCAGCTTTTCTTCAGGCGTCAGGGTGGTTTCACCCTTTGGCGTGACCTTGCCGACCAGCGTGTCGCCGGGCTGCACTTCCGCTCCCACGTAGATGATGCCGGACTCGTCGAGGCGGTTCAGTTGCTGTTCCGACAGGTTCGGAATGTCGCGCGTGATTTCCTCTGGGCCCAACTTCGTGTCGCGAGCCATCACCACCAGTTCCTCGATGTGGATCGAGGTGTAGCGGTCTTCAGCCACGATGCGCTCGTTGATCATCACCGAGTCTTCGTAGTTGTAGCCGTTCCATGGCATGAACGCGATCAGCATGTTCTGACCGATGGCGATTTCGCCCAAGTCGGTCGATGCGCCGTCAGCCACCACGTCACCCTTGGCCAGCTTGTCGCCCTTCTGGACGATGGGACGCTGGTGGATGTTGGTGTTCTGGTTGGAACGCTGATACTTGATCAGGTTGTAGATGTCCACGCCGACTTCGCCAGCAACGGCTTCTTCGTCGTTCACACGCACCACGATGCGGGTCGCGTCGACATAGTCGACCACGCCGCCGCGGGTTGCGGTCACCACGGTGCCCGAGTCAACGGCAGCCACGCGCTCGATGCCCGTGCCGACCATTGGCTTTTCAGGACGCAGAACAGGCACGGCCTGACGCGACATGTTGGCACCCATCAACGCGCGGTTCGCGTCATCGTGCTCAAGGAACGGAACCAGCGAGGCAGCCACGGAGACGATCTGCGCAGGCGACACGTCCATGTACTGAACGCGCTCGGCCGACACCAGAGTCGATTCACCCTTTTCACGGGCCGACACCAGGTCACCCGTCAGGCGGCCTTCTTCGTCCAGCTTGGCATTCGCCTGAGCGATGATGTACTTGCCTTCTTCGATGGCCGACAGGTAGTCGATTTCCATCGTGACCTTGCTGTCCACCACGCGGCGATACGGGGTTTCGATGAAACCGTATTCGTTGAGGCGAGCGTACAGAGCCAGCGAGTTGATCAGACCGATGTTTGGACCTTCAGGCGTTTCGATTGGGCAGACGCGACCGTAGTGGGTCACGTGCACGTCACGCACTTCGAAGCCGGCACGTTCGCGCGTCAGACCGCCCGGGCCAAGAGCCGAAACACGGCGCTTGTGGGTGATTTCGGCCAGAGGATTGGTCTGGTCCATGAACTGCGACAGCTGCGATGCACCGAAAAATTCCTTCAGGGCGGCGGAGATCGGCTTGGAGTTGATCAGGTCGTGCGGCATCAGCGGCTCTTGTTCCGCTTGACCCAGACGCTCCTTCACCGCCTTTTCGATACGCGCCAGACCGGTGCGGTACTGGTTTTCGGCCAGTTCGCCCACGCAACGCACACGGCGATTGCCCAAGTGGTCGATATCGTCGACTTCGCCCTTGCCGTTGCGCAGATCCACGAGGATCTTCACCACGGACAGGATGTCGTCGTTGTCCAGCACCATCGGGCCGGTAGCGCCATCGCGACCGACCTTGGCGTTGAACTTCATGCGACCCACGCGCGACAGATCGTACGTGTCTGGGTTGTAGAACAGACGCTGGAACAGCGCCTGCACGGCGTCTTCCGTTGGCGGCTCGCCAGGACGCATCATGCGGTAGATGGCAACGCGGGCAGCGAACTCGTCCACGGTTTCATCGATGCGCAGGGTCTGCGAGATGTAGGCGCCTTGGTCCAGTTCGTTCGTGTAGATGCACTGCACTTCACGCACGCCAGCCGAACGCAGCTTCTTGAGCAGCGCTTCGGTCAGTTCGTCGTTGGCCTTGGCGATGATTTCACCGGTGTCGGTGTCCACGATGTTGCGGGCAACCACGCGGCCGATCAGGAAGTCCTCGGGCACGCTCACGTGAGTCGTGTTGGACTGCTCCAGCTCGCGAGTGTGGCGCGCGGTGATGCGCTTGTCCTTGGCCACAACAACCTTGCCGGACTTGTCGGTGATGTCGAAACGGGCGACTTCACCCTTCAGGCGCTCGGGCACGAATTCCATCTGTGCGCCGCTGTCCATCAGGCGGAAGTTGTCGTTCACGAAGAAGTTCGCGAGGATCGATTCCGGGTTCAGGCCGATGGCCTTCAGCAGGATCGTCACAGGCATCTTGCGGCGACGGTCGACGCGGAAGTACAGCACGTCCTTGGGGTCGAATTCGAAGTCGAGCCACGAACCGCGGTAAGGAATGATGCGTGCCGAGAACAGCAGCTTGCCCGAGCTGTGGGTCTTGCCCTTGTCGTGTTCGAAAAACACGCCAGGCGAGCGGTGCAACTGAGACACGATCACGCGCTCGGTACCGTTGATGATGAACGAGCCCTTGTCCGTCATCAGGGGCACTTCGCCCATGTAGACTTCCTGCTCCTTCACTTCCTTGACCACCTTTGAAGAGGCAGTCGAGGATTCGCGGTCATAGATGATGAGCTGCACCTTGGCGCGCACGGCCGAGGCGAAGGTCAGACCACGGGTCTGGCACTCACGCACGTCGAAAGCAGGCTTGGCGAGGTTGTACTCGACAAACTTCATTTCGACGAAGCCGTTGTGCGACACGATCGGGAATGCAGCGTTGAATGCGGCCTGCAGGCCGTCATCACTGCGTTTTTGGGGGGCTGAGCCAGCTTGCAGGAATGCGGTGTAGGCATCACGCTGCATCTGCAACAGATAAGGCACTTTGAGCACACTGTCACGGCTGCCGAAGCTCTTGCGAATCCGCTTGCGCTCGGTGTAGCTGTACGTGGAAGTTTGGGCCATGAGATCTCCAGGCAAAGACATGAAACTGGTCTTCGACGACTGCCCTACAAGGCACACTTGTAGGCTTGGCGGTTGGCCACTACCAACCATGGCGGACGGCGATGCGTTGCACATCGCCCGAACCAAGGCACCTTCTGCTGTCGGATGAATCAGAAGGCACTAGAAAAAAGTTCTCTCGATGGGAACCGCTTTCTGGTGCGCTCTGGACACAATGGTCCGAAATTACCATCCCGATCTGACAACAAAACGACCGTCGTGGTCGTCAGACAAGGAGTCTTCCAGCTACAGGACAAACCCTTACGCTAGAAGCGCCAAAGGCTGGAGGCCCCTTTTGGAACCTCCAGCCCTCAAAACTGAGCGAATTACTTCAGTTCAGCCTTGGCACCTGCGTCCACCAGCTTCTTGGCAGCGGCTTCAGCGTCAGCCTTAGGCATAGCTTCCTTCAGAGTCTTGGGAGCGCCGTCGACCATGTCCTTGGCTTCCTTCAGACCCAGACCAGTGATTTCACGCACGGCCTTGATCACGCCAACCTTGTTGGCACCTGCTTCAAGCAGAACCAGGTTGAATTCAGTCTTTTCTTCAGCAGCAGCAGCGCCAGCGCCAGCGCCGCCAGCAGCGGGAGCAGCCATAGCAGCGGCGGACACGCCGAACTTCTCTTCAATGGCCTTCACCAGGTCATTGAGTTCCAGAACCGTCATGCTGTCGAGCGCGGTCAAGAATGCGTCTTTATCGAATGCCATTTTTATTTCCTAACAATTGGTTGATTTGAGGGTAACTGTGCGCTTTTCAATCAAGCGGCAACAGCTTCGCCTTCGCCTTCGCTCTTCTTTGCCGCCAGGGCGCCCAGCACAACGGCTGTACGCGAGATAGGCGACATGAGCAAGCCACAAATTTGAGCCAGCAGAACTTCCTTGGATGGAATGTTCGCCAGTTCCTTAACGCCGTTCACGTCCAGGGCCTTGCCACCGAATGCGCCACCGCGAATCACCAACTTGTCGTTGGTCTTCGCGAAATCGGCCACCACCTTGGCGGCGGCCACAGCGTCTTCGGAGAAGCCATAGATCAGAGGACCGGTCATCTGGTCGGCCACAACGTCAAACTGGCTGCCAGCCACAGCACGACGTGCCAGAGTGTTCTTCAGAACGCTCAGGGAAACGCCCTTGCTGCGTGCATCAACGCGCAGTTTGGTCATGTCAGCGACCGTGATGCCACGGTATTCCGCGATCACCAGCGTTTGAGCTTTTGCGGCGAGGCTGGTCACTTCATTGATGACCGCTTCTTTCTCACTGCGATTAAGACTCAAGGTCTACTCCTTCATTTGCGCACTTCGAACCGGGGTTCTCCATGCGCGCTTAAGTTTCAGCGACCAACTGTTGAGGAAAAATTTCTCGTTCCATCTGCAGCGGGATCGCCATCTGCGTTGGCATCTCTTCTCGATTTAAGTGCAGCCTGTCTTTCAACACCTGCACGCCAACGGTCTTGGATGACTCGATGCATCGCTGCATCGACCCACCACTGAGGCACTCTTGCGAGTGCCTCAAGATCTTTTCAAAGCAATTACGCTGCGATGGTCTGTGTATCCACACGGACGCCAACGCCCATGGTGGAGGACACAGCAACCTTGCGCAGGTACACACCCTTGCTGGTAGCAGGCTTGGCCTTGTTCAGAGCGTCAACCAAAGCGGCCAGGTTGCCCTGCAGCTTCTCGTTGTCGAACGAACGACGACCGATCGTGCCGTGGATGATGCCGGCCTTGTCAACGCGGAACTGGATCTGACCAGCCTTGGCGTTCTTGACGGCGGTAGCCACGTCAGGAGTCACGGTGCCCACTTTGGGGTTAGGCATCAGGCCACGTGGACCCAGGATCTGACCCAGGGTACCAACGATACGCATTGCGTCTGGAGCAGCGATCACCACGTCGAAAGGCATGTCGCCAGCCTTGACCATGGCAGCCAGGTCGTCCATGCCGACGATGTCAGCACCAGCGGCCTTGGCTTCGTCAGCCTTGGCGCCTTGGGCGAACACAGCCACGCGGGTGGTCTTGCCGGTGCCGTGAGGCAGAACGACAGCGCCACGAACCACTTGGTCCGACTTCTTGGCATCCACACCGAGTTGCACAGCAACGTCGATGGATTCGTCAAACTTGGCGGTAGCGGCTTCCTTCACGATAGCCACAGCGTCAGCGAATGCGTACAGCTTGGTGCTGTCAACCTTGCCGGCCAATGCTTTTTGCTTCTTGGTCAACTTTGCCATGATTACAGTCCTTCCACAGTCACGCCCATGGAGCGGGCCGAACCAGCCAGAGTGCGCACAGCTGCGTCCACGTCAGCGGCGTTCATGTCCTTCAGCTTGGTCTTGGCGATTTCTTCCAGCTGAGCGCGGGTGATCTTGCCGACCTTGGTCTTCAGAGGATTCGAAGAACCCTTGTCGAGCTTGATGGCCTTCTTGATCAGCACGGTGGCTGGAGGAGTCTTGATGACGAACGTGAAGCTCTTGTCAGCAAACGCCGTGATCACCACTGGCAGTGGCAGACCTGGCTCAACACCTTGAGTCTGCGCATTGAATGCCTTGCAGAACTCCATGATGTTCAGACCGCGCTGACCCAGCGCTGGACCGATTGGAGGAGATGGATTTGCCTTACCAGCTGGAACTTGCAGCTTGATAAAGCCGACGATTTTTTTCGCCATGGCTAATTTCCTTACGGGTCATAACGCAAGCCTCGTCATGGACAAGACCGGCTCCCCGGGGTTGCAGCTCGAACATGAAGTGATTGCCGGCACAGAGCTGTAAAGCGCCGACTCACCGATCTCTTGCGAGGATCAGGTCCTTGCAGAAGACTTATGTCTTCTCGACCTGAGCGAATTCCAGTTCGACCGGAGTGGAACGGCCAAAAATCATGACCGACACACGCAGACGACTCTTTTCGTAATTGACTTCTTCCACCGAACCATTGAAGTCGGTGAACGGGCCTTCCTTGACGCGCACCAGCTCACCCACGGTGAACTCGATCTTGTGACGCGGCTTCTCGGTGCCCTCTTCCATCTGGCTGACGATCTTCTGCACTTCGTCGTCAGAGATGGGCGCTGGACGGTTCTTGGAACCACCCACGAAACCCGTGACCTTGCTGGTGTGCTTCACCAAGTGCCAAGTGTCATCTTCCATCACCATTTCAACGAACACATAGCCAGGATACAGACGACGCTCGGTCGTCTTGCGCTGGCCATTCTTCATTTCGACCACTTCTTCGGTCGGCACGAGAATGCGGCCAAACTTGTCCTGCATGCCCGCGCGGGCGATGCGTTCGGTGATGTTGCGCTCCACCGCCTTTTCCATGCCCGAATAGGCATGCACGATGTACCAGCGCAGATCCGGATTGCCGGATGCGACAGGAGCAGGAACCGCCGCTGTCGCGCCAGCATTTTCCATGGCGTCATCAGTCATCAGTTACTTCCTCCAGCCGAGAATCAAATCGTACAAGACCCACTCAAGCGTCTTGTCCGTAAACCACAGGAACAAAGCCATGATCACCACGAAGGCGAACACATAGCCTGTCATCTGCAGTGCTTCCTTGCGAGTCGGCCAGACGACCTTGTGCACTTCCTTCCACGCATCGCGCGCGAAGGCCACAAACTGCTTGCCTGGTTCAGACACCAGAAACACCACAGCTGCCGCGACCAAGCCCACCAGCAACACCGCCCACTGCACGAGCGGGCCTTGCTTGGCGAGCACATAAAACCCTGCAATAGAGGCCAACACCAGCACGACGGCAAAGGCGAGCTTCGCCTTGTCCGCACCGGTACTAACAGTTTCAACCTGAGAAGTGGCCATAAGTGACTGCAATCATTCCTTGTTCCGGCGTCGCACAAGACGCCGAAGCCCGCCAAGACTTGGCGGGCTTTGAGCACCACCCTTAGGTGGCAGGGGCAGTAGGAATCGAACCTACAACCTTCGGTTTTGGAGACCGACGCTCTGCCAATTGAGCTATACCCCTACGATCTCACCAATTACGCGATGATCTTGGCAACCACGCCGGCGCCGACGGTACGGCCACCTTCGCGGATGGCGAAACGCAGACCTTCTTCCATGGCGATCGGGGCGATCAGCTTCACGGTGATGGACACGTTGTCACCAGGCATGACCATTTCCTTGTCTGCTGGCAGCTCGATGGAGCCGGTCACGTCAGTCGTACGGAAATAGAACTGTGGGCGGTAGTTGTTGAAGAAAGGAGTGTGGCGACCGCCTTCGTCCTTCGACAGAACATACACCTCAGCGGTGAAGTGAGTGTGTGGCTTGATCGAGCCGGGCTTGCACAGCACTTGGCCGCGCTCGACGTCTTCGCGCTTCGTGCCGCGCAGCAGCAGACCCACGTTGTCGCCAGCTTGACCTTGGTCCAGCAGCTTGCGGAACATTTCCACGCCAGTGACCGTAGTCTTCTGGGTGTCCTTGATACCGACGATTTCGATTTCTTCGCCGACCTTGACGATACCGCGCTCGATACGGCCTGTCACCACGGTACCACGACCGGAGATCGAGAACACGTCTTCGACTGGCATCAGGAAAGCACCGTCCACAGCGCGCTCAGGCGTTGGGATGTAGGTGTCCAGAGCTTCGGCCAGCTTGTCGATGGCTTGTTCGCCCAGAGCGCCCTTGTCGCCTTCCAGAGCCAGCTT
This sequence comes from Diaphorobacter sp. HDW4B, assembly GCF_011305535.1. Taxonomy (GTDB): domain Bacteria; phylum Pseudomonadota; class Gammaproteobacteria; order Burkholderiales; family Burkholderiaceae_C; genus Diaphorobacter_A. The sequence continues at coordinate 3,038,627 of NZ_CP049905.1, read as the reverse complement.
GGCGGAACCGCGGATGATCGGGGTGTCGTCGCCTGGGAAGTCGTACTTGTCGAGGAGTTCGCGAACTTCCATTTCGACCAGCTCGAGCAGCTCTTCGTCATCGACCATGTCGCACTTGTTCAGGAACACGATGATGTAAGGCACGCCCACCTGACGGGCCAGCAGGATGTGCTCGCGGGTCTGGGGCATTGGGCCGTCAGCAGCGGAGCAAACCAGGATAGCGCCGTCCATCTGGGCAGCGCCCGTGATCATGTTCTTCACATAGTCAGCGTGGCCTGGGCAGTCAACGTGAGCGTAGTGGCGGTTGGCCGTTTCGTACTCGACGTGAGCGGTATTGATGGTAATACCGCGAGCCTTTTCTTCGGGTGCAGCATCGATCTGATCGTAAGCCTTGGCTTCGCCGCCAAACTTCTTCGACAGAACGGTAGCGATAGCAGCCGTCAGCGTGGTCTTGCCGTGGTCAACGTGACCGATGGTACCGACGTTGACGTGCGGCTTGGTCCGCTCGAATTTTTCCTTTGCCATTTCTTGACTCCGAAAACTTACACCTGAAAATAAAGGCGCTACCCGAACGGACGCACCGGAAACTTGTGGTGCCCATGGCGGGAATCGGACCCGCGACCTCTCCCTTACCAAGGGAGTGCTCTACCACTGAGCCACATGGGCAACTTCACAGCGCATTGCGCTTAACTCTTCTCACAAACCAGCTATGGAGCGGGAGACGGGAATCGAACCCGCGTCATTAGCTTGGAAGGCTAAGGTTCTACCATTGAACTACTCCCGCTTGATCTATCGATCAGCGTCGCACCCCAACAAGGACCTCGGCTCTCATAATTTGGTGGAGGGGACTGGATTCGAACCAGTGTAGGCGTAAGCCAACAGATTTACAGTCTGCCCCCTTTAGCCACTCGGGCACCCCTCCGGAGAATTTGCAATTATAGCAGCTTTTTTGGTTTAGCCAAGAAAACTCCAAAATACTTTGAAATCTTCGGCTCCATCGAAGCCCATTCAACTGCAGCATGCATTGTAGCGTCTCTTCAGACCCTCTCTCGGGAAAATGCGAAGAGAAATGCAAGGAAATCGGCATTTTTCTCTTGCCCCTCACCGCAAGGCTCTTGCCCATGCAGCAAACACATCTGTTGCCTCTCGTATCGACATGACGACCCACTGAATCAAGCCACATCGCCACAGAGAGCGCTACAACGGCTGAGAAATTTCCTCATCGATTGAGCATCCATGCCGCAGCACCCATCAGTCCAGTCCGGCCACTTCGATACCCATCCACACAGAGCCAAGGGCTTCACACTGGTGGAGTTGCTGTGCGCAGTCACCCTTCTGGGAATCGTCGTCACCCTGGCGGCGCCAAACTTCTCCGCCCTCATACAAAGAATGCGTGTTCGCCAAGCCGTCATGGAGCTCAAGGGCGCACTCTACGTGGCCCGCTCCGAAGCCGTTCGCCGAGCCGAAGACATCAAGCTTCGCAAAAGAGACTCGGCCGAAGGGAAAAACTGCACCGGCACAGCGAACGATTGGAGTTGTGGATGGATTGTTTTCCTCGACAACGATGGCGATGCAAGCTACAGCGAGACAAACACCGGCGAAGCGGATGAGCTGCTTCGCTCATTTCCCGCACCGATCGACACGACGGTTCGATTCACCAGCAATGCATCCGTGCTGACCGTCAATCGCTGGGGCACGATCAATGGCGTAGGTGCGGGCTTCGTTGTCTCGCCCCAATCACCAGGAAGCTCAGATTTCGTCATCACGGTCTGCGTCTCGACTGGCGGAAGGGTTCGCACTGTACTCGATGACCATTGCTCTTGATGCCAATTTGGCGCGGAGTGCACCCGGAGCTCTGGGGATGGCCAGGCGTGGCGGCAAAGCCCGCCTGCACCCGATGCGGGGATAGTTGTTGGCGCGCTGTCGACCTAGCGAGCCGAGAGCGGGAGGTCTTTTGGCTTCCGCAAAGCGCAAAGCAAAACGCCCTCCACTCTTTCGAGTTGGAGGGCGGCTTGGGCTGTAAGAGCCTGACGATGACCTACTTTCACACGGGAACCCGCACTATCATCGGCGCGAAGTCGTTTCACTGTCCTGTTCGGGATGGGAAGGAGTGGTACCAACTTGCTATGGTCATCAGGCATAACTTGGTGTCGTGGAGCCTTGTGGCTTCACAACGAATTCATAGAATCTCAATCAGCTGAGGTTTTATTCAGATTGTGCTGAACTTAATTTGATTGCGTACTTGGCATAACTACAAGTCTTTGATTGTATCAAAGTTATAGGGTCAAGCCGCACGGGCAATTAGTACTGGTTAGCTTAAAGCATTACTGCTCTTCCACACCCAGCCTATCAACGTCGTGGTCTACAACGACCCTTCAGGGGGCTCGAGGCCCCGGCAGATCTCATCTTGAAACGAGTTTCCCGCTTAGATGCTTTCAGCGGTTATCTCTTCCACACATAGCTACCCTGCGATGCCACTGGCGTGACAACAGGTACACCAGAGGTGTGTCCACTCCGGTCCTCTCGTACTAGGAGCAGGCTTCCTCAAATCTGCAGCGCCCACGGAAGATAGGGACCAAACTGTCTCACGACGTTTTAAACCCAGCTCACGTACCTCTTTAAATGGCGAACAGCCATACCCTTGGGACCGACTACAGCCCCAGGATGAGATGAGCCGACATCGAGGTGCCAAACACCGCCGTCGATATGAACTCTTGGGCGGTATCAGCCTGTTATCCCCAGAGTACCTTTTATCCGTTGAGCGATGGCCCTTCCATACAGAACCACCGGATCACTATGTCCTGCTTTCGCATCTGCTCGACTTGTCAGTCTCGCAGTTAAGCACGCTTATGCCATTGCACTATCGTCACGATGTCCGACCGTAACTAGCGTACCTTCGAACTCCTCCGTTACACTTTGGGAGGAGACCGCCCCAGTCAAACTGCCTACCATGCACTGTCCCCAGTCCAGATAATGGACCTAGGTTAGAACCTCAAACACACCAGGGTGGTATTTCAACGTTGGCTCCATGTGATCTAGCGACCACACTTCAAAGCCTCCCACCTATCCTACACAGATCTGTTCAAAGTCCAATACAAAGCTACAGTAAAGGTTCATGGGGTCTTTCCGTCTTTCCGCGGGGAGATTGCATCATCACAAACATTTCAACTTCGCTGAGTCTCAGGAGGAGACAGTGTGGCCATCGTTACGCCATTCGTGCAGGTCGGAACTTACCCGACAAGGAATTTCGCTACCTTAGGACCGTTATAGTTACGGCCGCCGTTTACTGGGACTTCAATCAAGAGCTTGCACCCCATCATTTAATCTTCCAGCACCGGGCAGGCGTCACACCCTATACGTCCACTTTCGTGTTTGCAGAGTGCTGTGTTTTTAATAAACAGTCGCAGCCACCGATTTTTTGCAACCCCATTCAGCTCCGTTTGTTCAACTTCACCTACTAGGGGCATACCTTCTCCCGAAGTTACGGTATCAATTTGCCGAGTTCCTTCTCCTGAGTTCTCTCAAGCGCCTTAGAATACTCATCTCGCGCACCAGTGTCGGTTTGCGGTACGGTCGTCAATAGCTGAAGCTTAGTGGCTTTTCCTGGAAGCAGGGTATCACTCACTT